>JBGAGR010000090.1:0-24267 GCA_044226645.1 Aggregatilineales bacterium | reverse complement strand
GATAGTGAATAATCCAGCGATTATGACTCTTTAGGTACTTTGGGGTTAGACTGCGTCGTAGTCTTGTAAAGGCGTGGCCCAAATTGGTCGATAATGACCTGAGGCCACGTTTTCATAAGATCAATCTCGTTATTGATCAGACGCTTATAAAGCTCCATAAACCCATGCGGCTTGACCAAAAATGCATTGCAACCAACCTTAAAGGCCTCATCCATCAGTGAACGATCGTCCAACATCGTGGCGATTACCAGATAGGTATTGGGAAACTGTGCACGTAATTTTGTCGCAAGTTCAAGACCATCCATATCCGGTAGTTTCATATCAACCATGGCTAACGGAAGTTCGACCAAATCCGCAACCAGCTTCAACGCCTGACTACCTGTCCCCGCTGGCAGCACCTTAAAGCGAGCACCGGCTAACAATCTTTCCAGAAATTCCCGATTCGCGGATACATCGTCCACCGCCAAAGCGACCCGATCAACCATACAGCTATCCCTAAAAAATCATCTATTATGCAAAACATATTAGACCATGATTCAATCATAGTCTGAATACCTGTTTGTACTCCTAAAAAAGGGACGATTATAATAATCGCCCCTGAGGAGTCAATTTTCGAGTTTACTGATGATTAGAAGATAACGTAGTTGGAGTATTATGGCTACCCGACACTGCGGATTCAAGATCAACCGATTTTTCGGGTTCAGTTGCCTCAGTTGCATCTTGAACTTTTGAGGCCGATTTATTTTCTGTTACCACTGTGGCTGGAGTAGTCGCGGATAGCGGAACGGATGACTTTTCTGGTTCAGTGGCGGAGGTGGTGTCAACCGTAGCAACTTCTGGTTTAAGCCCCGTTTTGACAGGACTTTGAACTGACACTTCTGGTTTGACCTCTGTCTTTGCAGCGGTTGCAACCGAAACATCCGGCTTGACCGCGGGAGTGGGCGCAGAAACAGTCGCTGCCCCGCCCCCAAGCTGATCTGCATACTGCTTAATCACTTCAACCAGTTCGCCAACCGGCAGCGGTTTTGCGATGTAACCGTTACACCCGACCTGCAAGCAGCGTTCACGATCACCAATCATGGCATAGGCCGTAACCGCAATAATCGGTGTTTTATGACCTGCTTCACGAAGCGCTTTCACAACATCCAGACCGGTCAATTTTCCCGGCAGTTGCACATCCATCAGGATTAAATCGGGCTTATCACGGACAAAATTATCCAGAGCCGACTGTCCCTCAGTGTAGTTAATAACCTGGTGGTTGCCCATGCGAGCCACCCGTTGTACCAAGAATAAATTTGCAGGGTTATCTTCTACGTAAAGTATGCGCACTTTTAGACCACCTTCTCTGCTGCCTGTCCTTCTCCCTGCACTTGTGGGGCAGGTGAAGCAGGCAGTTCTGCGGGACGCTTGGGTTGACTCCCATCGTCTTGATAACGGTAGAGTTGAACGACAAAGTGAAAAACGCTCCCCTTACCCCGTTCGCTCTCGACCCAGATACGCCCGCCCATGAGAGTCAGGAGCTGGCGCGAAATAGTTAACCCTAGACCAGAGCCGGAACGAGGGTCACGTCCCGCATTATTACTGGCCTGTTTGAATTCTTCAAAAACAGCTTCATGGAATGCCGGGTCAATACCAGGCCCAGTATCCTTGACACTGAACAGAACGCCCTCGTCAGTTTCACGAACTTTCAGCGTAATCGAACCGCTGTCCGTAAATTTCACGGCGTTACTATAAAGGTTCATCAATACCTGACGTACACGGCCTTCATCTGCCCAAATCTGCGGCAGCACATCTGGCAAATCGCGTTCCAGACGGATCGGTTTACCGCTCAGCAGTCCTGCGGCGGTTGCCAATGTCGTTTCGATAATCGGTCCGACATCAACGCGCTGCAAATGCAGCTCCAATTTACCAGCATCGACCTTTGAAAGATCGAGAATATCGTTAATCAGGTTTAGCAGTTGGCGACCGCTGTTGTAAATCTGGCTCAAATCGCCCTCATAGGCCGGCGGCAGTGTCACACCATCGTACATCGCTGGAAAGCGGAGCATGGTTTCGCTAAAACCAATAATTGCATTAAGCGGTGTGCGCAGTTCATGACTCATGTTCGCCAAAAACTGACCACGAAAATGTTTGGCTTCCTCTGCGGCGAAACGCGCCCCTTCTAACTCACTGTTAGTCTCCTGAAGTTCTTCACTGAGTGCCTGACTGCGTATCAACGAACGCTCCAGCGCCTGACGATTTTCGAAAAGCGCTTCAGTCGTCCGGCGTTCACGTTGATAATTGAACAAAGCCCATTCAGCAATTTGCACCAATTCACCACTCACCTGCGCAGCCAACCCAGCCGCCAGGAAAGTGAGTAAAATCGCGACGAACTGATGCCATCCGGGAGATATTCCAGCTGTGTTTAAAAGTGGGGCGAATATAATTACAACAGTGGCTATAATCGACATCAACAGCGTATGACTGGGTGTAATAAGCAAACCCACCATAAATACAATCAGAGGAAAAATGAAGGGAACTAACTGAACCGCTACTGAATCACCAACCAAAAGAACAGCTGTGATAGCAACCACAACACCTAGAGAATAAACCCAGACAGCGCTGACATAACGGTTATGAATCAAGACATAGCGCGTTAACAAACAACCAACCGCTATACTGCCAGTTGCACCCAGCCACACAACAACATTCGCGCGTTGAAGCGTGCCGATTGTTGCTACGACCCAAAATGCAATGACTGCACCCGTTAGTGTAAATTGCCAGAGTGTTTTTAGGCGGTTTGAACGGATTTCTGTCGCAAAATCTTGTTTGGTGGGAATATTCATCAAAAGCTACCTATATGATGATCTGCTCCTTGTTGTTATTTTACAGTCATTTTCTTATTGCGGTCTTAATATTCGCAAGAATTTCATTTTTCGAACCAGATTCAATCATATGTTAAGAAGCTTCCACAAGTTTATGCCGTGATTTGAGTACATCGCTACCCAGCCAGCCCACCGCCAACAGAATCACCCCAGCGCCGCCAATGATTAGAGCCTCATTCCGCTGACCCACCAGTCTGCGATATTCCATTCCCGCGGCAATAAGGGATTCTGCTGTTCCGGCATCCTGTGGCGAGACAGTTTGTCCGGAAGACTGCATCAGGAAAGCCGGATTGTTCTGAATGCGCGTCGCGGCATCCACAAAACGATATGCACCAAACAGAAGCGCCGCAACACCAATAAGCATCAAAGCCAGCATAAAGGAGCGGAGTTGTTCACTATTCAGTTTTTGACGCATGAGTTATATGACCTTTAAGTTGATACCGAGGGACTATTCTAAGGCAGGTTCACAGCACTCGCAAGCTGTATGACAATTTTTATCAAAAAGTTAAAAGTGGTTGCGAAAAATGCAGGAAATGCGTATTATCAACCCTGATTGTGTGAAATGCGGATATGTTTATATTCGCATATGTACACATGAACAAGATCTTCTCCTACATAATATATTTTCAGGACAAAGGAGTATCTATATGAAGCGGTTTTTGTTAGTTGCACTCCTCATTATAGGCGTGCTCATGGTCAGCGCTGGTGTTGCCGGCGCGCAGGATGCCAAGCTTAAGTTTATTATGATTGCTCACGGCAGCCCTGCTGGTAACCCATTCTGGTCAACCGTTGAAAAAGGTATGGTTGATGCCTGCGCCCTGCTCGATGCTGACTGCCAATGGCTGGGCGATCCTGACTACAGCGACACCGCTATGTCGGGTTACTGGGAAGATGCACTGGCTGCCAAGCCAACTGGTATCGGCACCACAGCTCCAAACGCTGAAGCCGTCCGTGCTGGTGTGGAATCAGCCAATGCGCAGGGCATTCCGGTTATCATCTTCAATACTGCTGACAAGAATGCGGGTACACCCGATGCCTTGAAGGTTCTGTTCTATATCGGCGCGAACGAACGTACTGGTGGACAGAGCAATGCCCGCCGCGTTCTGGCTCAGGCCGCTGCTGATGGTAAAACGATCAGCAAGGGTGTCTGCACCATTCAGGAACAGGGTCACAGTGGTCTGGAAGCTCGTTGCGCTGGTGTGCGTGATGTCTTCGATGAAAACGGCATTGCGCTGGACATCCTCGACATCAACAACGACCCGACTGAAAGCTCTGGCAAGATCAAGGATTACTTCACGGCCAATCCTGACACCAACGCCATCTTCATGCTGGGCCCGAACCCTGCTGCCGCGCTCGATCTATATATTAAGGAAGCTGGCATTCAACCCGGCGCTCTGTATGCGACCACCCACGACACCAGCCAGGAAATCTTCGACATGATTAAGGCTGGCTACCTGCTTCAGGCGATTGATCAACAGCCGTACCTCCAGGGCTATGAAACCATCAATTGGTTGTTCCTGAACAGCCAGTACAAACTCGCCCCCGGTGGCGACATCTTCACCGGCCCCGGCATCATCGATGCAACCAACGTCGCCGCGATTGAGGAACTGGTTAAGGCTGGCTATCGCTAGTATCTGATCACTCAATAAAAAGTTTGAAAGAATGGGGGAGCAGTGCTCCCTCATTCGCTAAATGCGCTGTAGCAATATTCTGTCGAGCATTACTGCCGCTATACCGGAAAACGATGGAGCCGTCTATAATCTCCCTCGTGAAAATTATTGAACTTACTTCGAAGGTTTAATGCATGAGTAGTTATTCATCTGCCTCACGAGCCACAACATCTAACAACCGTAGTGGCATCAACGCGACGGCTTTCCTCTTTCTAGCCGTCGCGTTTGTCAGCCTGCTCTTAGCTGAACAGGTGGCGACAGGTTGGATTGCTTTCGGAGATCAACTGAACATTAGTCGGCGCGACTTCAATCTGACCGAAATCGTTGTCATGGCCGGATGCGCGTTATGGGGCGTATTCGCGCTCTGGACAGCCCTCAATTTTGCCAGACAGCGCGATCAATCCATCCGCGCATACCTTGAAAACAATGCACCCATGCCTTCTGGCTTGCTATTTAGCACCGTAGGTATTGGCTTAATTGGCATAATATGCTGGTTTATCGTTATTCAGGTCTTAACAGGCTGGCTGCCACTCGGCGCACGGGTCAACATCAGCCGCAGTAACCTCAACGAGGCCGAGAAGGGAACGATGGTTCTCGGCTTGATTTGGGGCGCATTATGCCTGCGAACGGCGCTCGGCTTCTGGCGGCGCGAAAGTCCGGCATGGTCATGGGGGCAGTGGATACTTTTCATTACTGGTATTGCTGGACTGATTATTTTAATGTCGGGCGTTTTCGATATACCCAGTATCGTGCCCAAAAATGGAACACTTTTCGATAACCTCGGAAGACTACTGTCACTGCTTGGCGCAGGGCTGCTTCTCATGCTCACATCGCTAGCATGTTACCGCTATGTAGCCGCAGAATATGGCGCTCCAGCCCCACAGAAAGCCATCACAGGGACGCTGGGAGAACGTGCCAGAGCACGTGACATCAGCGGGTCACGTTCCCCTGCCGGACAGAGCATTCGTAACCGGCTGGCAAAATCACCAGGCGCGGGGGCGATTATCGGTTTTATCGCCATTTTTACCCTGTTCTCCATTGCGACTGACTTATTCCTTGAACCCGCCTCACTGGCAAGTGCCCTCAGTAACAACGTCACACGGGGTATCATCGCCATCGGAACCACCATGCTCATGATTTCCGGTGAATTCGACCTGTCTGTCGGATCGATGCTGGGTACGGGTGGCTTGATGTTCATGGGTCTCATCACAGGGCAATTCCCCCCTGGCATCACCCCGCTTCATCCGGTAGTTGCGGCAGTCGTCACGATTGCTTTTATCTGCTTCTTAGGGTTCCTTAATGGATTCCTACTCGTCCGAACACAGATACCATCTTTCATCGTGACGTTAGCAACACTTCTGATGTATCGCGGTATACCCCTAGTTTTCATTGTCGGTGGTAAAACGCTGCGTTATGTCGATTACTTCAGCGTCCCACCCATCATCGACATCAGCCGGATACTCATCATCATCGTCATCATTGTTTTGCTGGCTGGCCTGGGTCTGATTGCCCGCTCAATTTTGAAGGACAGGGTTAAATCATTCCGGGAACACCTTAACTCAGGAGAATATAGCGATTTTCGTACTCTCGGCCTCATCAGCGAATTCATGCTACTGTTATTCATGACAATTTTTTCCTTGGTGATACTCGTACTACTCGGCGGAAGCCTCATCGATCAGGTCAGTCAGCTCAGTCAAGGCAGTTCCTTTATGCAAATCAGCTTCTTCGATTTGATGAACGGGCGCATCTCCTACATACCCTTCATTGGAGACATTCCACAAAATATTAACCTCCGTATGGGGGTGTTCTGGTGGTTCATTCTGGTCATCATCTTCCAATTCATACTGAATCAGACCCGCTTCGGTAATGCGACTTTCGCGGTCGGCGGAAACCCCGGCGCAGCCCGTGCTCAAGGTATCAATGTCAACCGGATGAAAATCACCAACTATATGCTGCTGGCGCTCTTAATCGGCATCGCCTCAATTTTTGATGCCTCACGCCTCCAAAGCATTGATGCGCTGCGCGGTCAGGGTCTTGAACTCGAAGTCATCGCCGCGACGGTTATCGGCGGTGCGTTGCTCTCCGGTGGTTATGGCAGCATCCTCGGCGCGCTTCTCGGCGTGTTTATATTCGGCATGATGCAGACCGGTCTGGTACTCATCGGTGTTGATGCGCGGCTGTTCGATGCCATCATCGGTGCTATTATTCTCATCGCCGTCATCATCAACAACTGGTCGCGGAGGATAAAGGTATGAGCGAAATCAATGATCTCCCATTGGTCGAAATGCGGGATATTGTCAAAACATTTGGAACCATCAATGTTCTGCGTGGTTTAGATTTCCGCGTAGATCGGCAGGAAATTGTTGGGCTGCTGGGCGATAACGGCGCGGGAAAATCAACCCTCATCAAAATTCTGACGGGTGTCTATACCCCAACAGGTGGCGAGATTATCTTTGAGGGAAAAAACGTCACTATCAATTCCCCTCAGGATGCCCGTCATCTGGGCATCGAGACCGTCTATCAGGATTTAGCGCTTGTGCCTCTCATGAGCATCGCGCGTAATTTCTGGCTGGGTCAGGAAATCACCCGCCGCATTGGCCCCCTGGAAGTAATGCACAAAACTGAAATGGCGACTCGCACCCGTCAGGCACTGCTGGACATCGGCATTCATATCCGCAACCCGGATGAACCAGTCGGATCACTGTCCGGTGGTGAGCGCCAATCCATCGCCATCGGGCGCGCTGTCTATTTCGGCAAAAAATTGCTGATTCTGGATGAACCCACCTCGGCGCTCTCGGTAGGTGAAACTGCCAAAGTGCTGGAATACACCCGCGCAGCCAAAGAACGCGGCATGTCTGTTATCTTCATCTCCCACAACATTGGTCATGTTCACAGTGTGGCAGACCGCTTTACCATCATCAGTCATGGACAAAAAGTAGGGGACTTCCGCAAGGAAGAAGTGACCGAGTTGGAAGTCGCCAACATGGTGATGACGGGCGAAGTGCCGGAACGGCTGCGTCTAATTCCCGCAAGTGCCGGGGACGATTGAACACTGACGCTTATTACGATTGATTTTGCTTTTGGAAGGAATTCGAATTAACAATTATGATTTATCGAAGCGTATTAAAACTCTCATTGATGTTAATCCTCGTTTTAATGGCAGCTTGCGCACCGGAAAATCTGGACATCACGCCGACACCAGTGCCTACTAATGTTCCAATCATCAAAGTCTATGTGACAGGTGCAGTAAAAAACACAGGCACAATTATAGAACTCCCCCTGGGTAGTCGCGTTCAGGATGCAGTTGACGCGGCGGGCGGCACTGTTGAAGGAGCTGACTTGCAGCGTGTCAATCTGGCGCTGCTTCTCAAGGACGGCGATCAGGTCAATGTCCCGGTAGTTGGAGAAGTGGTAGCTGAAACCACACCAGAACCAACCGCTATTCCTGCCGCCACGCCAAAAGATTTCCTCGATAAGCTGGTCGGATTAACGCCCGAAAATATGAATGGGGGTTCAATCCAGTGGCGACGTGACCCGGCTAATCCACCTACCTACGCCACACCGCGCGGGGGCAACACGGTTCGCATCAGCTATATCGAATCCGGTGGCAGCTTGCTCGAAATTACTTACGGCATTTTCCCGGATGAGGAATCTGCGCAGGGCTTCTACGATGCCATCGTCAATTCGCTGCAATCACAGAGCAAAACGGTTGAACGCAGCGAATTCCCTACTCCCAATCAATTTGGTTCGGGCACCTACGGAACCGCCGGGATTTTCGATATGGGGACGATTATTCTGCGCATCGCAGTCCCGCGTTTCAATACCGCTTCCGGTCAAGACCCGGTTGCGCCGCTGGTTAATCCCATCCTCGGTTATATTGACCAAGCCAAGCCGAGCTAAACTTTGTCATCATGTTCTGCTTACTCTCATATGAGAGTAAGCAGAATTACCGTACAGACAAGTTTTCCCGCTTTGCCATGCGGTTTGCAAACCATGTCACCCCGATAACGGCGATCACCAGCGGCGCGACCAGCCCATAAGCACTGAAAATCCCCACTTGGTCAGCAACTGTTCCCAGAATTTGCGGCGCGATTAATATTGCCACCCCCGCTCCCATCGAAATCCGGGCGCTGGCGGCATTCGGATTCGCGATGCCGACAGCCGAGGCCACAACCAGTGTCAGTGGAAATAGATTCGCCACCCCCAAACCGCATAGAAACAGCCCCAGGGCATTGATCAATGGTTCCCGTCCTAACCAATACAGCGGAAAGCCCACCATCACGATTCCCCCTGCTAACAGCAGTAGTTTGCTGGTTGGATAGCGCCGTGTTAATCCACTCCCAGCAGCCCGTCCCACCATCTGCGCCAGCGTGAACAGACTCACACTCGTAGCAGCCGTCTCTTTGCTCAATCCTGCTACCGTTTCCATATAAGTCGATGCCCAGAAGATCATACACCACTCGATAGCCACCGAAACGAACACAATCAGCCAGTATGCCCAGAACACGCGCGGCAGTTTCGCAGTATTCGCCTCGCTCTGAGGGAGAGGAGTCAGGGGTGAGGGTTTATCGACATGTCCTGCTTCTGGCAAAACAATCCGCCGCCGCATCCAGATAAAAACCAATCCCCACGCCGCCACACCCACAATCAACGATAAACGCCAACTTGATCCCTGCGCCTCGCCGAACCCCACCAGGAGCGGTGCGATACTGGCGGAAAGCACCGCAAACACATTCGATTCGGTCAACGCATACGCCCGTTTATCCCCATGTCGATCAGAAAGCGTCGCCTGTACCATAATCAATAAATATGAACCCGTCAGCGCCATCAAGAAGGTACTGAGAATAGTGATTTCGGTGCTGTGTCCCAGAGTGAGCAGCACTGCCCAGACTGCCATCGCCGCCCCACCACCCCAGAATAACAGAGGTCTTCCGAAGCGCTGTGCTGCTCTATCTGCCGTAAATCCCGCGATAATCATACCCAGTGCAAAGGCGCTGATGTAAAAAGCAGAAACGGTATAGTTCATACTGAGTTCATCGCGCAGGAACGGAATAAGCGGGCCTAATGTCGCCTGCAAATAGGCGTAATAAGCCAGCATGAAATACGCTACCCAGGTGAAGTGATCCCGTTGAAAATTAGTGGTTGTCAAGATACGTCTACTTTGTCGTCTGCAATCCTAATGGCGATGGCAGCTTATCCAAACTGCATGAATTCTTCTCGGCGCGGTAGGTCACTAATCCATCTGACCCTTTCTTATCCGCCCATTCCATCATCGTATCGCGTTCACCGACATAATCATAGAACGGCACACCGAACCCACACGATGTTTGCACCAGATCAATATCCGCGATAATAATCTGCCGCATCCCTAAAAATGTCGTGAACTTGCCGATCATGCTGTCCCACTCCGGCGTATCCGGCAGGATGGTTCTTCCCTTGCCAAACAACCGCACGATGTTCGGTGGGCCATCGAAAGCACAGAACATAAACGTTACCCGTCCATTTTCATTCATATGTGCGGATGTTTCGTTGCCGCTGCCGGTCATATCCAGATACGCCACCTGATTGGGCGACAAAATACGGAAGCAGTCCAGTCCCTTGGGCGAGACATTCACATGTCCTTCTGCTGAAAGCGGCGCACTCGCCACAAAAAAGACATGCTGTGCGCGAATAAAATCCTGGATATGCTCACTCATGCTCTCATAGAATTTGGCCATCGTATTTCTTCCTTTTATACAACATCAGTTTTGGATTAACGATGCAGTCTGATTCTTAGCTCATAGTGGTCGTCTTTAGCCTTTCCGTATCCACTAAAAACTAAAAACCCAGTTTTGTTTATGCGGGTTCTCGGTCACGGGCTGGACTGTCCGTTATGGGATGCATATTGCTCCCATCCGCATCCATCCTGTAGATTTCCGGGTTTGTCCCGTGTGTCGACTCGAAAATGATCTGTGCGCCATCTGGTGTCCAGACCGGATTCGCGTCCCAACCATCCCCCGTCGTCAGGCGGCGCAGATTGCTTCCATCTGCGTTCACCACATAAATCTTGAAATTCTGGCGATTACGGTCTGAACTGAACAGGATCGATTTGCCGTCCGGCGACCATGCTGGCTGGACACTGCGCACACGGATGTCCGTGATTGCATACATATTGCTCCCATCCGCGTTGATAACATAAACACCCCAATTCCGCAGGTACGAAGCGAATGCTAACCGGGTACCATCCGGCGACCAGACCGGGTCAGCCGCATCGCCACTCGTTGTGGTCAACTGCCGCTGGTCACTTCCGTCCACGTTCATCACATAGACATCCCAAGTGCCCGCCCAATCACTGACGAACGCGATTTGCTGTCCGTCCGGCGACCATGCTGGATTCACATCCCGCGCCGGACTGTCCGTCAGCCGCCGTATATTCCCACCGTTCACGCTCATGACATAAATTTCCGCGTTGCCATCTCGTCGCGATGTGAACGCAATCCATTGATTATCTGGCGAACGCGCGGGAGCATCATCCCATTCGTTATTGCGCGTCAGGTTATAGCCAATCCTGCGCTGTACATCGAAGGTATAGATTTCATTATTCCCATCGCGGTCTGTGGCAAACAGGACATCTTTTCCGAGGCCACCTTCACTGTGCCCCACCGCGACTATCAGAGCGACCAGCCCCAACAGCAGCAGAAGCAAACCAACGATAACGCGCCACACAAGGAACGCGATGCGTTCACCCTGTGCCTCGGTAGTACTTCGTCCATGATGTTGAGGCAAAGTCGCTGACATATCAATTAGGTATTCTTCAACTTGGGCAGAATATCTTCCAGGAGCATTCCCATCACATCAGGTTTTGCCAGTTCAATGATGTCAATCATGAAATAATCCACACCCACCGCGACAAATTCCGCCATTTGCTCAACCACCTGCGCCGGAGTCCCCACAAAAGCATTATCAGTGGTGTAAGGCTTCAGACGCGAATTAGCACGTCTGTCCACCTCAGCCTGATTGCTGCCCACGACCACACGCCCGAACCATGTCCGCCGCAGGCTTTTTGGATCACGCCCAATCGCCACGCATTGTTGGTCAAGTACAGCGGAACGCTCTTTGAAAACAGCAATCGGCGCGTCCGAAATATTCCACCAATCGGCGTACTTCGCCGCGATTTTCAGTGCCTTGTCACCTTTCACACCAATAACAATGGGCGGCACAGGAACCGGTTTCGGTTCACAGTAGGCTTCCACAACCTTATAGTGCTTGCCCGTATAGCTCACTTTTCCCGGCTGCGTCCACAGGCGCTTGCAAATCTCAATCGTATCTTCCAGTTGTTCCAGACGCACACCCGCCGGAGGCAGTTCCCAGTTATACGCGCGATATTCATCTACTTTCCAGCCTGCACCCAGCCCCATAATGAAGCGTCCACCGCTGAACACCTGCAACGTAGCCGCCATCTTCGCCAGCAGCGCCGGATTGCGGTAATTCTGTCCCATGACCATCGGCCCAATATCGAATTTTGGGAAGCGTGCCGCGATGAAGGAAAGCGTCGTCCACACTTCGTAGGCGAACAAATCCTCCCAGAAAAGATGATCGGTCATCCACAGGCTCTTAAAGTGCCCTTCTAACTGCGGGACAATCAGATCGAGATCATCCATCCATTGATTCAAAGGTGTTTTCGGATGGCTTTCAATGAGGGCGAGGCCGAAATCAACAGGCATGGTTATTTCACTCCATTATCAAGGAACTAATAGTTTATCCCACAGTCATGTGCGCCATAGATGTAAACGTGGCGTGTCTGGTTAATAGCTTGCCCCAAATCAGGCTGCCAGGACAAATTGTAAACAGGTGGAAATTGATAAGGATCGTTTTTGAACTCGCGGATATTCGTACCGTCCAAATTCATTATACGGATAGTTTCTGCACCAAATATTCCATCCCCATCCGTAGCAAATGCAACTTCGTTACCATCAGGTGACATTGTCCAAAACGACTCATAGGCACTGTCGTTCGTTAACTGAAACACGTTACTTCCATCAGCATTCATGCTGTAAATATCATATTGACCACCCCGATTTGAGCCAAAGATAATTTGCTTACCATCAAGCGTCCACTTAGGCACAATATCACAGCTCTCGCTATCCGTCAGACGGCGAACATCACTGCCATCGGCATTCATAACATATATCTGATATTTCCGGTCACGTCCTGACATGAAAACAATCTGCTTCCCATCCAGTGACCAATTAAATGAAACATCTCCGGCGGGGTAATCATTAGGGCGAATGCCACTGAGATTGCTGACAGAACCATCATCGCTTCGAACCGAATATATAGCACCATCATTGAGATAGAAAAATGCTATTTGACTTCCATCGGGCGACCATAAAGGCGAACGTAGCAAACTCCCACCCGTATAAAATTCATGAAGGTCTGTCCCATCTCGGTTGACAACCATAATCGAGTTTTTATTGTCTTCTCGCGTGAACGCAATCTGCGAGCCATCCGGCGACCAGGATGGATAGGTACCAAAAACGGCTCCATCGGCAATTTTAGAGAGATTTTTCCCGTTTGCATCCATCACATAAATCGCGAAATCATTACCCTTCTCAACGGAGTTGGATGAAAACGCGATTTGAGAACCATCGGGCGACCAGCTTGCATTATGATCCACTTCAGGTCGGTTTGTCAGGTCTCTAATCTCACCGGTATCCACATCAATCGTATAGATTTCATTTTGAAGTTCTTTACTTGGATAACCATCAAACAGAATTCTTCGGTTTCCGGTCTTACTTTCAGGAGGCGGAGATGTTCGTTGTTCAACTGCCGGGATAGTCCCAAGAATCAACACAAGACCTAGTAACCATATAGAGTGGTATCTCAAGGACATCATAATTCCTCTGAAGTATCAGTTATAGACAAGGTGGCGTTCAATCAGATTTTTTCGACAAACCAGCATTTTTCGCAATCACCAACGATTGTAGACAGTAAACCGATGAATCCGACATCCATACCACGCTTCCTTTGGTGAATACGCCTAACATAGAAAAACGTTTATTTTCGCATACCTGTAAAACAGGTAGGAACAGGCAACATTACAATAAATTACGGAAATTAGCTATTCTATAGAACTAATACCTAATCGTTTGGCGACAGCCACGTCAGTGACCGGATAGACCATTTCGCGCGGGGTAAGCAGATCATGATAACGCCGCGCCTGAACTTTTTCGCGTTCTTTAGCTACAAAGTCGGATATATCCTCAATGTCGACAATCCACTCACGAGCGTACTGCGCTAATATTTTACCCCGCAAACCGAGTTGAATGGCGCGGCGTTCCAGTTTATTTCCAGCAGGGTGATGGTCAGGATCCCACTGCAAACGTACGTTTGAATGCTTCACGGCTTCTTGCCATTCCTTCCATGAGGGATAAACACCAACATCAAATCTTGAATGCACCGCCTCAGACAAAATCAGATCGAAGGTGCTGCGCCGGATGCGAACCGCCAGCGTCGTTTCCTGATTTTCCTTCGTGCCCCAACCGCAGCGGAACATCATCCACAGAAAATTGGGCTTAATCCAGCTCATGCGTCCCAACTGAAAATCGCCGCCGAAGTAACCATGCTCCGCCGCGAATCGCCCAATATCCGGCCTGTAGGCCTGATACACCACAATCGATTCATCATCGAACTGCGCGAGGATATGTCGCCCAATTTTAGGCCAGCGCTCAACTTGCGATAGATACGGTTCAGTCCATAGAGTCATTCGAAATCCAGCCAGAAAAGCTATATCGTGACGAGGGGTATTTTTCCAAATTTCCCACTTGCATTATGCGAACAAGTATTCTACAATATCCCATTCGGAAGTAAGATTCTTTTGGGTAGTATTGTCTCTTTATCCTGGACGTGCAACCCTGGAGATTTACTGACAATCCTGCCTACCTCGGGATACTGCAACCAGTATCGTTTTTCCAATCGCTATCCATTTTACCTGCAATTTACTGGTAAACGCATCATCGTTTAAGGGAGCTATTGTGCAAGCACATCTTTCACCTTCGGAAAAACCCGGTTATAGTACCCGTTGGCTGGGACTGGCCTTTTTGAGTGTCTGTGTCGTCGTGATTGCCATCGATAACACTGTTCTCAATGTCGCACTGCCTTCGCTTTCACGCGCGTTGAATGCCAGCGCCGCCGATCTTCAATGGATTGTGGATGCCTACGTACTGGTCTTCGCCGCACTGCTCCTGACAACCGGGACGCTGAGTGACCGCTTCGGACGGAAGCGGATGCTTCAAATCGGCTTGGCCCTGTTCGCTGTCGGGTCATTTGGCGCAGCATTGGCGAATTCCACCGGGACACTCATGGCAGCGCGGGCATTCCTCGGAATCGCCGCCGCGATGATGCTGCCGTCCACGTTATCGCTTATTACCACCACATTTGAAGATGAAGAGCGGCTGCAAGCCTTCTCGATCTGGGCATCCATTTTCAGTCTGGGCTTTGCTTTCGGCCCCATCGTCGGCGGATTTCTGCTGGAACACGGCTCGTGGCAGCTCGTCTTTCTGATTAACCTGCCCGTCATCGCGGTAGCCTTGTTTGGCGTAACGCGCTATCTGGCTGAATCTCGCGATTCGCATCAGACCCGCTTTGACATCATCGGCATTGTGCTGTCGTCTGTCGGACTATTCGCCCTGATTTACGGCATCATCGAGGCCGGCGCACTCGGCTGGCAAGAACCGAACGTCGTCATTGCGCTGGGTATCGCTGTCTTTGTACTCGGCATATTCGCCTGGTGGGAAAATCGCAATCCACATGCGATGCTGCCGCTGTCGGTCTTCAAAAATCGCTCGTTTACTGCTGCCAGCCTTGCCATTACGCTGACCGTTTTTGCTATTGCCGGGTCGTCGTTCTTCATCAGCCAATACTACCAAACCATCCGAGGTTACGACACGTTACGAGCCGGGTTTGCGGGACTGCCACAGGCGCTGGCCTTCTTCGTCATGTCACAGATGGCGATCCGCATCAGCAAACGCTTCAGCGCCAAGCAGGCCATTTCCTATGGCATCGGCCTTGCCGCATTAGGGCTGGTCATCATGGGATTCACATTCCGTGTGGATACCCCGTATATCGTGACCATCATCGGGCAAATTCTGATGAGCATCGGCATGGGCGCGGCGGTCAGCCCCGCTACCAATGTGATTATGAGTTCCGTACCGCAGGATAAAGCCGGAGTCGGTTCCGCCGTCAATGACACTACCCGCGAATTGGGCGGCGCGTTAGGAGTCGCAGTATTAGGCGCGGTCATGTTCGCCAGCTACCGCAGCGGTATCGGGCAAATTGCCACCCTCCTGCCGCAGTTGACACCCGACATCCTGCAACAGCTATCGGGCAGCAT
This sequence comes from Aggregatilineales bacterium, assembly GCA_044226645.1. Taxonomy (GTDB): domain Bacteria; phylum Chloroflexota; class Anaerolineae; order Aggregatilineales; family Phototrophicaceae; genus CFX2. The sequence goes on along the minus strand of JBGAGR010000090.1, from coordinate 8,362 downwards.
TCAGGCCGCCCATATCATCGCCGCGAATATGCCTGCTGATGTAGCGCAAATCATCGTGGCGAACGCCGATACTGCCTTCATCAATGGCATTAATCAAGCGATGTTCATCGGCGCGGTGATTAGTGGATTAGGCGCATTGATCGTCTTTTTTGCCCTTCCGAACAAGGTTGAAGAGCATGAGGAGTCGACAGTCGAACCGAGCGTGCCAGCCATTGGAATAGCCGGAGATTGATCGCAAATGACGCAGGGACACAACATGTTGTGTCCCTGACTCAGCATAATTCCAGCCCTTTGTGACAAATGTCACTAGCATGATTAATTATTCGTGATATAGAATTTAAATGGAATGTGCTGTTGCAATTGACATTGTAGCGGTTGATAGTATTGCTGTTTCATTCAAGCAGCCGTAAGGAAGATCCAAAAGGATGCCTTACGGCTGTTTTATTTTGACCCGGAGGAATCTGAAATGAAAAAATGTTTGCTTGCAATCGTATTCGTGGTGTGGGCTGTACTAAATTCCACACCTGTCGTGGCACAATCGACACCAGATTACTGGCCTACCAAAGAATGGCTGGTTTCCAGCCCTGAAAAACAGGGAATGAACTCAGAAGAACTCGCTAACTATTTTTCAACATGGTCACAGGAACAATTTCATCTGGACAGTCTGCTCGTCATTCGTAATGGCTATCTGGTCGCAGAAGCCTATGCTCCTCTGAATGGGACGGATATTAAACATAACCTCTACTCGGTGACTAAGACTGTCACAGCGACACTCATCGGTGCGCTGATTCAGGACAAACTGCTGGATGGGGTGGACACACCCGTGCTAAAGCTGTTCGCCAATCGAGATGTGCAGAACGTAGACGCACGTAAGCAGGCGCTCACGGTGCGCGACTTGCTCACAATGTCCAGTGGTCTCGAATCGAACGAGATGGAAGCCGCACAGCTTGACGTACCCAGCACAGATGCGCTTATGGAACAGAGTGACGACTGGGTACAGTTCGCACTCGATTTACCCATGAGTCGCGAAGCGGGTACACAGTGGTATTACACCAACATCGGCCCGATGATTCTGTCCGGGATCATCACTGAATTAACCGGGAAATCTGCCGCCGATTATGCCGCCGAAAAACTCTTCGCCCCGCTGGGGATCACTGATTATCGCTGGAATAAAAGCTCAACGGGTATATCTATTGGTGCCAGCGAATTGTACCTGACACCGCGTGACATGGCTAAAATTGGCTACCTGTATCTCAATCACGGCACATGGGACGGTAAGCAGATTATATCGGCGGATTTTGCCACGGCGGCGATCGGCAACCAGATCAACACCCCCTGGGATAGCACAAATTATGGCTACCTGTGGTGGCGCATCGAACCGATTAATTTTAGCCTTGCGTTAGGCTATGGGGGACAGTACATCATGGTGCTGCCCAACAGCAATATGGTGGTCGTCATGACAGCCGGCATGACAGAAGACCTGCGTGTGCCACTCAATGGATACCCCATGTTTTTTGCCACCGCCAGTCTAAGTGCGTCTAACGAAGCCCTGCCGGAAAATCCAACAGCAGTCGATAAGCTTGAGTCTGTCATCACCGCTATCGCTAATCCGGCGAAAACGGTTGTGGCAGCGCTGCCAGATATGGCTAACGAGGTTTCCGGAAAGAATTATGTCCTTTTCAGCCCCAATCTATTCTTCAGCAGCGACTTTGTGAAGCGATCTATGAATTCCAACGGTCTGACCGATGCGATGAAGGTACAGACATTGGCGATCACGTTCGACGACAGCGCCGAAGCAAAGCTTAACCTAGGCTTTGTGGATGGTGAGCAGTGGTCGCTGCCAGTTGGACTGGATGGACTGTATCGGGTATCGGACGGGCGCTTAGGAACGGTGGGCGTTAAAGGTGAGTGGCTTACCCATGATGTCTTCCGCATGTATCTGAAAGAGGGCGGCACCGCGATTGAGTATCGCTTTGACCTGAACTACATACCGAGTGCAGTGAATATCATCTCATTCGAGTGTACGTCGGGAGGCGCGATTTCAGTCCTAGGCTATGCTCCACAGTAAAATCTTCGCCTGAATGTATCAACATAGGCCAGGGTACAGAACGACTGTACCCTGGCCTTGTCGCAGTCAGGCAGCAATATGTGACATCACACCGTGGCGGTTCCAGACAGCCCTTGTAGACCCAGTAAAGCTTCCATCATCCCCAGATGACGGAACTCATGTGTCAGGTGTTCCAGTACCACACTACCAATCGTGCCCTCGCCCCAGATTTCCTCGGTCATCTCCTGAACCTGCTCAACCGCGTCAAACTGCTCTGCATCAATCGCCTTCACGGCCTGATTCGCTGCTGAAAAGGTACGTTCGACATAATCCAGAAGTTCGGCTTTAACAGGGAAATGCAGCTTCTTCGCGGCTTCATCCGGCATTTCCATCCCCGTTTCCAAGACTCCTAACTCGGTCACATCAAAACCCCAACGCTGTGCCAAACCCTCCGAATGCCAGATTTGCGCACCCGGCGGGAGTCGCTTGCTCAATTCAGGGGTCATGCCGGGAACCGCCCCTTGCAGATGATCCGCCCAACGTGCCAGATGCCATGCGTGCCACGCGATATTCAGCATCCCATTGGCTGGACGAACCTGCAACTGCCCATCCGATAACTTCTGTAAATAACCGAGAATTTTGGCATGACCATCTATATAGGTCTGAATCACCAACGTGACAGATAAGTCGCTCATTTGGCTCCTTCCAACTGAGGACAATTAATCAGCAAGTTAACAGCATTTACCCACCCTGCTCCGTTGTCAGAGGTCGCCATTGATAACCCGCCACACTATCATAATACTCATTATTGAGCCGATGCTCACTTCAGCAATGGAGTTTATTGAATATAGGCTCTCGCCCTGCCCTCATCTAACGTGAATACAATTTGTCTGCTATCCGGGGAAATTGCTGGGGACTAAACCTCATGATAGGTATCTACATCACCTGTCAACTTGATAAGATTAGAACCATCTGGGCTTATTCGGTATAGCTCAGAGTACGTTCCAAATACAATATATGAGCCATCAGGAGACTTCCGTCCAGATCCGTTAGCGGACGAACATTGAACGCATCCATTACGATTGGATGCGCAATTATCCAGAGCCATAGGGCATCATGTCGATTGAAGGTGTGTTCGGTTAAATTTATACTCCATTTTCCATCGGGCGCATATTTTACCATCTGGTGACCATTGCCGGAATATAGCAGCTATCAAAACGAGATCTTACGAGAATCAAGACCAATTGATATTGTGGAAAAGAATGCACCCGGAATTCGCTCCTTTTGCTGTTCTCATCGATAATAAATTTGCACTCCATTCAAGGACCATTTTGGACTCATAGAGTTCCATTCACCAAATATTCTGATCTTTACCCGATATGATAAATACTTTCCAGCAAGCATCAGCAATCACGGAGTCGGCTCTCCGGAGCGCCCCTAATGTGCGGCAAAATGGTCGCGTTAACCGCCAGTCCTTTGGTGAGCGGAGCCAGTGTGAGATTGGGTGCGCCTGCCGCCTCCACTACAAAATCGACCCCGCGACCATAGGTGGCATCCAGCAAAATGCTATTAATGTCCGCGCCAGCCGGGTCATGAACAGCGGTTGCACCGAGTTTAGTGGCGAATTCACGACGGCTGGGCGATAAGTAGCATCCAGCAAAATGCCATTAATATCCACCCCAACCGGGTCATGAACCCGAGTTTGGTCGCGCAAGTGAACACAATCAATCGCGATGCCCCTGCTGCACTGGCTAATGCGATTGCCGCCAATCCAATTGGCCCCGCGCCGAACACCACCACATACACGCCGGGCTGCCAGGTGTGGATGCGGTTGAACATGGCGTGATAGGAAACGCCTGTCGGTTCGACCATCGCGCCCATCACCAGCGCTTCATGCTCGTTCCCGACACGATCCGCGATTTCCTGAATGCTCCAGCAGTAACGCGCCCGCACCGGGATATACTGCGCCATCGCGCCGGGGGTGGTGAAGCCGAGTTCTTCCAGATTATCGCAGTGGTTGACATATCCTCTCCGGCAGGAGGCACACTCCCCACACCACTGGATTTCCTCCGCCGTGACCAGATCGCCCACTTTCAGATCACGCACATTCTTGCCGACTTCGACCACTTTGCCGGAAAATTCGTGACCGAGGATGTTGGGGAAGCGTGTCAAACCGGGATAGAGAATATAACCATCCGAGGCGGCCTCGTACATGTGCATATCCGAGCCGCAGATGCCTACCGCTCCCACCTGAATAATGACTTCATCATCTTTCGGAGTCGGGTCGCTCTGCTGTCCCACATTGATATGCGGATTCTTCCAGACCTGCGAACCCGCCTGAATACGATGCGTAGTCTTTTCGCGTTCGGTCAATTGATAATCCGGCTTAGGGGCAAAATCGGCGGTTAAAGTCAGGGCTTTCATAATGTAACCTCCATCAAAAAATAATTGGTTCGATCAAGCTTTTTTGCGCTTCTTCGCCGGGGCTGAATTCACATAATCTACGCTCCGCGCCACCCAAGGTTCAAGCAAAGTGGGGTTCTGCATGAATTCGTGCGGCACTTCGATATATTGAGGTGACTGTGACTGAACCGCACCCTTGATTTGCAGGAGTTCCTGACGCGCATCCTCCGGCAGCTTGAGCGCTAATTCACCGCCAAACCAGGCAGCGAACATGCGGCCATCTACGAAGAAACCCGCGCCGCCGAACATACTTTTCCAGTCCAGATGGGCCTCAGGGCGAACGGCAGCGAGGGCTTCCCGCAGCGCCATTTCCATATCACGGATAGTATCTTCTTTCGTCATAGTGTCCTGCCTCACCAAACATTTCCGCTGAATCAACGGAAAGGTTGTATTCTTGTCCAAATCGCGCTATCGTTGCGGATTATATCAATCCTTTCAGGTCAGCCGCTAACACTTGGACTAAACGCTTATGCTGCGTGGAATCATCCCCATTGTTATTACGCCTTTTGATTCACTCGGACATATTGACGAGGAAAGTCTGCGCCGTGTGGTGCGCTTCGAACTGGAAGGCGGGGCACACGGCCTCGGCGTGGGGGGATTCGCCAGCGAAGCCTACAAAATGACTGATGAAGAGCGCCTGCGCTGCGCCGAAATCGTGGCTGACGAGGTCAACAGTGCGGTTCCGCTGGTGATCGGTATCGCGCCTAACAGCACCGAAGCCGCTATTGAGCAGGCGAATACCTATGCCCGCTTGAAACCGGAAGCGCTCATGACGCTGCCGCCCAACACCATGAATAACGACGAAGCGGCGCTGGTTGACCACTACATCGTCCTCGGCAACAACTCCGAAATCCCGATTATGATTCAGCAGTCGCCGCAGATTCCGGCCTATGCTCATTTGCAGCTTTCCACCGAAAGTCTGGCACAAATTTCCCGTAACAGCGCCAAAGTACGCTACTTCAAAATCGAGGGTCTGAGTTCCGCCAAACGCATTCATGCCCTGAAGCAGCGGGTTACGGATGAAATCAAATTATTCGGGGGTGTCGGCGGAATCGCGCTGCGCGATGAACTGCTGTCCGGCGCGGCGGGTCTGCTGCCCGGTGTCGGCTTCAACGAATTTTTCCTCAAGGTATGGGAAGCGTGGGAAGCCAACGACCATGAAAAAGTCCACATGATTCTGAGCGATGTGCAGCCGTTGGTCGAAGCGGTTTCCGGTTATGGTCACGAATTTTCACTGCACGCGCGTAAATATTTGCTGACGCGGGCTGGCATCATCAGCCATGTCACCGTGCGCCGCCCGACTGTCCGCCCGGACACCTACGTACTGGAAAATATCGGGCGCATGGTGGACAATATGAACCTTCGCATCGCGGTACACCCATAAAAAGATTTCAATCCAGAACTCGCTATTGGTCAGCAATTTATTGTGAAGGTGAAATGATGGACATCCGTACTGAAACTGTGCAGATTCCCGGCGGAACACCTAACCTGAGCGGGTATTTCGCTCTGCCATCAGGCGAAGGCAAGCTCCCCGGCGTGGTCATCATCCACGAAGCCTTTGGCCTGAACGATAATATCAAAAGTATCGCGGATCGTTTTGCCAATGAGGGCTATGCAGCGCTGGCCGTTGATCTGTTCGCCGGACGCAATCAAGTATTGTGTATGATGCGCTTTTTCAGCGGCATGTTCCTCAACTCACTTGATAACGCAGCTATCCGTGACCTGAAAGTTTCACTAAGCTTCATGGAAAATCACCCGCTGGTGGACAGTGGTAAACTGGGCGCAATCGGTTTTTGCATGGGCGGCGGTTTTGCGATTGCCTGGGCATGTACCGATACGCGCCTAAATGTCATCGCCCCGTTCTATGGCACACTGCCGCGTCCAGCAGACACAATCGCGCGTTCCTGTCCGGTAGTCGCTTCTTACCCGGAGGACGATTGGACGAAAAGCGGAGCAGTCACACTGGAAGCTGAACTTGCCAAAAACAATGTGCCGCATGACGTAAAAATTTACCCCGGCGCGAAGCATTCCTTCTTCAATGACACCAGCCGTAACCACAACCCGGAAGCCTCTGCCGATGCGTGGCAGCGTACCTTAGCCTTTTTTAAACAACATATTGGGCGTTAAACACACAATGAGCCATCTATGCAGCCCATGACACTCGCGCTGATTTTCGCTGCTGCTTACATCGTCTTTGGAGCCATCGGATTTGGCAGCGCGTTGGTGGCTATGCCGCTGCTCAGTCCACTCATCGGGATCGAAACCGCTACTCCTCTTTTCGCCGTCATCGCGCTGGTCAGCGAAGTCATCATGCTGGTGCGTTATCGCGACCATTTGAATGTACGCGGTGTATGGCGGCTGGTGCTGGCGACGACTGTCGCCACACCCTTTGGAATCGCTATGGCAGGTCTACTGGATCAACATGTCGCGTTGCTGCTGCTGGGATTTATTGTCACCGGGTTCAGCTTATACAGCCTGCTTTCGCCGCATATCCCGGAAATCAAAAACCCGAACTGGGCTTACGGGTTTGGCTTCATGGGTGGTTTACTGAGCGGCGCTTATAATACAGGGGGACCACCCGTTGCTATCTACGGCAGTTTATCGCGCTGGCCTCCCGGCGAATTCAAGAGCGCGTTGCAGAGTATCTTCATCATCAACAGCACGATTGTCGTGACGATTCACACCCTCGCTGGACACGTGACCAGCAGCGTACTTGAGGGCACAGTTTTTGGTATGCCTGCGATGGTCGTCGGGCTGGTCATCGGCTGGAATCTGGAAAAGCGTGTCAATCCGGCGCAGTTCCGGAAAATGGTGCTAATTGTGCTGGTGATTATCGGCCTGCGCCTGATAATGACCAACTGGCCTGGTATCAACTAAGGTTGCTCATTATCCGGCGGCGGTGACTGCACAAATGTCGACAGAGGCGCAACAAACTGCGACGCAATGCCGCCCTGCGCTCGCGCGATAAGCACAACCACGCGCTCACCTGCTTTCACGCCAAAATCCTGATGCGGAGCGTTGAGTAAAGTGCATTCAAACAGGGTGTCATTTAAGCGGCGTTCCAGCCTGCCCCAAACTTGCTCGGTCTTAAACCCTTTTCCACTCATAATAAACTTCACATCGTCTGGGAAACCGGGCGCACGCAGGGGATGCAGCAGCTCAAGTGCCCTTAACGGTTCAACATCTTTATTTTCATAAGCATCCAACATTTCGGCTTTTGCTGGCAAACTCAATTTTCTGATTTGGTCGTCGGTTAAAAGCGACAAACTACACCGGGACATCGTATCGTAGCGAATGATTAACCCGATTTTCTGTGCCCATAAATCCGCTGTAACTTTTAGGCCACCTAACATCGTTTTCTGGCAAAATAAGCGCACATACATGGAAAGTCCGTGTGTATGGTCAATATGGGGGTAGCCGACAAGATGTTCGCCAGCAGCGTTATAACGCTGTCGTTCACCTTTCAGCACACCTTGATTATCATGTACCAGAATCCAGCGATAGCCATATTGCAGGTGCGGCTGCGGCGGAAGCATAATACTCTCCCATCCTCAATCTATTCATATACAATAATACATTCTACCCGTTTTTAATGCCGTTCGCCCACCAGAAATAGCGCCCGGTGGATTTCACCTGCGCATTGAAACCATGTTCTGCCAGCTTTTTCTGCAAGGCATCCGCTTCGTAAAACACTTTCACAATTTTATATTCACGCCCATCATTCAGCTTGCGGGTATGGTAAATATCATCCGGGTCGTAAGCAGCATGGTTGTTAGCGCTTGAGGTCGGGTCACTCTGCGAATCAATCATGAAGACCCGTCCGCCTTTTTTGGTCGCGCGTGCCACTGTTGC
>JBGAGR010000089.1:0-25294 GCA_044226645.1 Aggregatilineales bacterium | reverse complement strand
AACCATATAAACAATAACTGGCGACCATTGCCACTTCCAGCCGGAGAGTGCATCGCGCGTGGTAATCCCGCGCATCGTCACCACCCAATCATGCAGCGACGGACTCGCGTCCCGAATCGCCTGCACCGCCGGGCCGATGGGGTCAGAACCGCCCGCCCCCGCTGTCCCGCCAGCCTGATACCCGCCATAAAAAGCAAAAAACGCCTGATTCAGCTTGCGAATCAGATAGCCGTTATCCGCAAATACTCGCCGCTGGGCTTCCATATAGGCTTCGGCTTCCTCGATCTTCCCCTGCGCCAGCAAATCATCCACATGCCGCCGTGTTTTATCCATCTCCGCATTGAAATCAAAAGCGGGTGGTTCCGGTGTCGATTGTCCCGTTTGCGGAGACGTTACGGTGGAAATGGGTGGCAGCAAATCGGGATAATATTTCGCCAGCACCAGCCGACTCATCTCGTGACCGAAAACGGCGGCGGTGGTTTCGTTGATGATGCGCGTCTCCCCGACGAAACTTTCACCTGTGAAATATTCCAGACCAAGCGGGAAGAAAAACAGGTAGTGATGCAGCCATTCGTGCGAAATCGTATCCAGCGCCGCCGGAATCGAAGAGGTTTCCAGCACCATTGCCGGATACAGCGCAATTCCACCGAGCGGCACAACCAGTGAGGAGACATCCTGCTCGACATCAATACGATGTTCCAGCGTGTCCATCTGGTCAACCGTCATCGGGTCGAGATTGATCGAAATGTCGAAGCGAATCTCATTACGCGGAGACACGACCAATAGATTCGGAACCTCCGTGAAATGGGCACATCCTGCTCGACATCAATACGATGTTCCAGCGTGTCCATCTGGTCAACCGTCATCGGGTCGAGATTGATCGAAATGTCGAAGCGAATCTCATTACGCGGAGACACGACCAATAGATTCGGAACCTCCGTGAAATGGGCAGAAATCGGCGGGAAAAGCTGCCCCATTACGCCAAATCCCTGTTGCAGCAGCACTTCTGCCACCTGCCCTTCGAGGATGCTTTCCACCAGCGATTGTTTCTGATTCAAATCTGCCCGTAAGCTATCCCGCTGCAATCGCAAATCGGCGGAAGCAGTTTCCGGGTCGCTCACTTTCGGATCGCTGAAAATGGCGTTGATCTGCCCTTCCAGTATCTCCGCCTGCCGCAGCTTATCCATGTAATCGCGCACATACTGCACCCGCGCTTCCTCCGTCATGAACGGATGCAGGCCATAGAGCGTCTGGTTGACCTTCCCTGCCAGCGCATCGATTTCCCAGGTCACATAATCGAATTGATAATCGCCTGCCAGCAGCGCGACAGCGTTCCATTGCAGCCCGGTGGGATAGGTCGAATATTGCAGCAGAAATAACATCAGAGCGATCAGTATCAGCCACAACGCCAATCGTCGTATGAATCTGCCTATTCGCCGAATCACTTTCATTTCCGTGAGTCGTTCCGCTGAAGAGGATAGGGATAGCAGAGGACAGCCGTAGGGGCATCGATACGGTTTAGCGTAATATAATAAACGCAGTTCATCGCAAGATCATTTACTTTATGTCCGTTACCTTGCTATTGTAGACTGATCTTTTCGAAAGGACATATGCAGTCCATGATAAGCCGAACACGATACATAAGCCTTTGCTTCATTGTCCTCAGCCTGTGCATAACATTTATCAGCTATAGTCCCGGTCAGGCAGAAGCAGCAGCCGGTTGCAGCGGTACAGCCAGTATCACCTTCATTGGATTTGAATTCTTTGGCATGGTGCATTTGCAGATTCGACACACCTACCCTTCGAGAGTTAGCTTGTCGGATTTTCAAATCAACTGGATTCAGCGCTTGCCCGGTGTGCTAACCCTGCATCAGGTTGCGGCCTGGAATCCACCCAATCAACCCCGCAGTGTCATCGTTTGGACATCGGGCAGCGTCATAGAAGATGCGACACCACGGACTCTTTCCCGCAGCGAAGGCACTTGGGTTCAGAGTGTCATGCTCCCGCCTGCGCGGAAGGGGAAACCTTCTATCAACGACCTTTACCTCGATTTTGATGGTGTAACCGGGCTGCTCTCGGATGTCGGCATCGCACCATCAGATTTTAACGGCACGAACTTCACAGTAACACCTTTCTGCCTGCGCACATTGACGAAATCCATAACCGTTTCACTGAACACGGCTGCTGTTGCATGGAGATCTACGCTCATCACGGAATTTTAGCACCCCATGCCGCTAACCCCAGACATGCCCATCCCGCTAGAAAAGCCACCCCACCTAGCGGCGTGACCGCGCCCATCACAAGGACATTCTGGATGGCGAGGACATAGAGACTCCCGGAAAACAGGATGATTCCCACAACGAACAGCCATCCCGCCCAGCGGGTATAACGCCCCGGCCATTTCTCTGCCAACAACCCTGCGATAAACAGCCCCAGCGCATGATACATCTGGTAACGAACCCCCGTCTCAAAGGTATCAGTACGCCCATTGGCGGCTAACGTCCCGGCCAGCGCATGTGCGCCGAATGCCCCAATTGCTACGCCTAAAAAGGCAAAAAATGCGCCCATCAGAATAAAATTGCGACTCATGTTGTCTCGATTTCTGCAAATTTGCGATAAATGCGTAATACTTAACATGGGCATTTATACCGCAAAATGGGCACAATGCAGCCGAAGTCTCATCGATTATTGAGGTTAGAAGCAACGATGGAAAACAAAAAGCGCTGTCAGTATCGGAAACTGGAAAATGGGATTCACGAATATGTCTTCACTGAATCCTCCAATGCAGCGGTGGACGAATGGATTGATTGGCTGGAATACAATTATCAGCACGACCCCATCCCCGAAGGCGGAACCAATCGCATTCTGTTCGATACGCGCCAGTGCGGCCCACTGCCGATGTACTATTCCTTCAAGCGGCTGAATGAGTGGCGGCAAAAGTATCCTGATGCGGTGCGGGGTGTCTACAGCCGCGCGGCACAGCTCTACAAATCCAATTCGTTCTACGTGACGATGGCGAAAAATCTGATGAAAGTGTTTTCTTTCCCGGACACCAAAATGGAATATTTTCTGGATGACCGCGAAGCGGCTGTCACATGGCTGCTGCGCGATGATTAAGTGGGGTCAACCTGTCCTAGCTTGGGAGCAGTTTGAGTCAGTCGCGAGACCATATCCTTCAGTTGTCGGTAACTGACAGGCTTGGTGAAAGCCACATCGGCTATATCCTCCATCGATTGTGCCAAAAGCGCATCGGCGGTAACTACCAGTACCTTAATCGTTTTCAACTGGTCATCAGACCGTATCCGCCTGAGAATCTCCACACCAGATACATGCGGTAGATGCATATCCAGCAGCACAAGATCAGGCATTATCTCGGCAATACACTCAAAAGCGCCTGCTCCGTCCCGCACCAGTTTCGTCTGAAGCCCGACCTCATCCAGAATCTCGGAAAACAATGCGCCCAGAACCTCGTCATCTTCGACGATGACCGCCTTAGGTTGGCTCATGAACCTCAACCTCTCCTACCGTTTTAAGAGGTAAAACAATCTTGAATGTCGAACCATGACCCGGCTCACTCTCAACAACCACAGTTCCTTTCATCAAACTCACCAGCTGCTTGACAATCGATAATCCTAACCCCACACCCCGGTTAGCCTCACGGGTGATTGTGCCATCGACCTGCCAGAATGCTTCAAAAATGTGAGACTGTGCTTCGGTCGGGATTCCAATACCGCTGTCAGATACTTGAATTTCCCACTGTTTGCCATCTACACGTCTCAATTTAACGGTGATTAGCCCCTGGTTGGTAAATTTGATCGCATTATCCAGCAAATTCGTCAAAACCTGTTTCAGTCGGTTGGGGTCACTAACAATGCTCGGCGGCAGGTCAGGTGCGATTTCTGAGCGAATACCTAGCCCCTTTTTATCAGCCAGCGGTCGCACTGAGCCAAGCACTTCCTCCATAAATTGATTCAATCCGAATTCAGATTCAGCAATGGTCACTTGTTTCCGGTCAAATCGCGCTTCTTCCAGCAAATTGTTCATGAAGCTCAATAACTGTTGACTGCTCTCCAGAATGCCATCAAGAACCTCAACCTGTTTGGGTGTAACATCACCGTACCGCCCACTTTGCAGCATCTCCGTCCGCAGGCTAATAATATTCAGCGGTGTGCGCGCATCATGGCTGACATTTGCCAAAATCCGCCCCTTCAGTCGCAGCGATTCCAACGCCTGATCGCGGGCATGAGCTAATTCAACGGTTCTTTCCCAAACACGATCCTCAAGCTCATGGTTTATTTGATGGAGCTGCTGCTGCGCCTGTGCCAATGCATCCAGCATTTTGTTGATCGCCTCAGCCAAACTGGATAATTCGTCATTTCCAGACGTGGATACACGTGCCGATGGACTGCTGCTTATGGCGATCTGGCTCACCTGTTTATTCAGATTACTCAGTCGTGAAAGTACCATTCTTTCCAGCAAGGTTAGCGTTATCCCAAGAAACACCAACCCGATAATCACCATTGAAGACAGAATATAAGAGAGGCTTGTCATTCCCTGAGCATGAATGTCGCGTGGGCGCTGCACTGTCAGCACAAATACTGGATTTTGGTCAATGTCCGTCACCAAACCATAACCTGCTACAGTCTTGTCATTTAATGGCTGCACGACAATCGGCTTGGAGGCGGAAAATTCGCTTTGCTTTATTGGAAGATCAGCAGCATGAACATTTTGCAATGAAATCGAAAAACGGAGACTGTCGGATAAATGCTGGATGCGTTCCTCGTTCAGCAGTTTTCCAATCACCAGCGTACCATGAATCGGGCCTTCGTTAGCGCTGGTCAATATAGGGCGTGAAGACACCAGAACCGCATCCTGTCCAACCATCCATACACCTGTCACAGCGCTCTCTACGCTGGGGTGAAGGAGCAAGGCAGGCGTACTCATCAACGTATCTGAAAGCAGCTCTGTCTGTGCATCGCTCAGGTTAACCGTCTTACTATAAACAACTGAATTGTTATTATCCAGAAAAATCATGAAATCGAGGTCAAGCCCGGTCAGGGTATCATCGATCATATTAGAATCGATATACGCCTGATTGCCATCCTCCACGAAAGCATAGGTGTCATCCCAATTTGAGTAATCCCGGTTGGTGGCACTCAACCCGTCCAGATTATCCTGAACGGTATTCAAGGTGCGCTGCACATCTTCTTCTACATGCTCTACTTCAAACTGGTCAAAGCTTTGCAGGAGAATTGCCCGTGAATTCAGATAGAGGGCAGAGATGAATACAAGCAGTACGATGCCACTAATCAGGAGGATTCGCGTGCGAAGGCTAAGAAACATAGCCCGATTCTCCATGAAAGTTACGAAATACTCTCCTGATTATATAGCCTTACAAACATTACAACACCAGTACACTCATGAATTTACAGTTCGCATTCATTCACGTTCATCACAAATGCAAAGCCATCGTTCAAACCACTCCAGCGACAGAGCGTGGTCAAAGCGATGTTCGCCGGGATGCACCGCCAGTGAACAGCACTCCCCTGCGCCTAACAGGTCATAAACATGTTGGACAGTCGGAAACTGTTGGCGCGTCCCTTCAATCGGATAAATCGGATCATGTTCGCCGTTAATCGCCCGGAAAGGGCGTGGCGCGATCAAGGCCCCCAGATCACCCATTTCAGCATATTCCAAAATGCCGGGGACATAATTGCATTCACAGTGCTGCATCGCCAGAATCGAATGCTTGAACGAGCAAAAATAGCACGATACCACACAGGTCGCGATGCGCTCATCCAGTGCCGAAAGCCACAGCGCCGTTGTCCCCCCGCCCGAATGCCCACAGCATCCCAGCGACTCTTTGATCACATCGTTCCGCTTGAGCAGATAAGTCAGCGCCACCATTCCATCCCGGCAGCGTTCACCCAGCAGCGTTCGCCCCTCCAGCAGATACTCGAATGAGAGATGACGGCACGAAGTTGGATGTCCTTCCGCCGTGACCTGATCGCTGACTCGTTCACCAAAGCCGCGCTGCTCCACCGCGCACACCAGATACCCGGCCTGTGCCAATGCCTGCGCATAATTCTCGTCACGTGCCATATTGATTTGCGCAGTTTGCTCATCGGGATAGTTGCCCAGAATCGGTTGAATCCCCACTCCGTGACCGGGAAAAGTCAGAATCGCTTTGTACGGAGGCGGTGTTTTCGGAATCAGCAGGTACATCGGCGCAAGAACGCCCTCGCCCACATCCAGTGCCCATTTTTCTTCGCGATAATCACCCCGGTCAAGTGTCTCGATATGCTCGGCCTGTGGCGCATCTGCCAGCACCCGTCCATCAATACCTAAACATTCCCGAATCTTCCCCCGTAATTCATCCCGCCAGACGGCAACTTCCGCCGCTGTTTTGGCCTGAAAAGCACTCTTTCTGGTTGAGTTTCGATATAAATCGTCTACATGCCTTTGTAGTTCAAAATGAGTTTTTTCCATGGCTTATCTCCTAAGCACTGCAATAACTCTTTTTATTTTTCCTGTTATGGCTTATTTATCAGGTTATCGATCTTCGCGCCAGACCAAAGGCCGCGTAAAGACACCTGATTTGGCAAAGGGGTAAACCGCTCATAGATTTTTGTCATAAGGGAAATGCTAGTGTAACGCAAAACCAGCAAACAGACCAGCAACAGGGGGCTTACGAAGGCGAAAAAGAGTCATACTGCCAGATGCTTTTGCTCAATACGATTTAAGGAGGCGCTCATGCGCTACGGTATCTATTTACCGAACTTTGGCCCCTTCAGTGATGCTCGTCTGCTGGCTGATGTCGCCCGCGAAGCCGAACAAGCTGGTTGGGACGGCTTTTTCCTCTGGGATCACATCGCACCCTATCCCGGCTGGAACAACCAGATGGTCGATCCCTGGGTCGCATTAACCGCAGTCGCTCTCAACACGACCCGCATTCAATTTGGCACAACAGTGACACCTTTACCTCGTCGCCGTCCCTGGAAGATTGCCCGCGAAACAGTATCCCTTGATCGTCTTTCCGGTGGTCGCTTGATTCTGGGTGTGGGAAGCGGCGCTGGGGATAAAGAATGGGATGATATGGCTGAGGAAACCGACCTCAGAAAGCGCGGTGCAATGCTCGATGAAGCATTGGAAGTCATCACCGGATTGTGGAGCGGCGAAACCTTCAGCTACGACGGGCATTATTATCATCTACGAGAGCAGCATTTTCTCCCCACCCCGCTTCAGAAACCACGTATCCCGATCTGGGTAGGCGGCATTTGGCCGCATAAAGCGCCCCTGCGCCGCGCAGCCAAATGGGATGGTGCATTCATTCTTTACAACAGCCAGGGCGCACAGGAGATGGATGAAATCCGCGCATCAATGGCTTATCTGCACCAGCAGCGCGGCGAGTCGACCACACCCTTCGATGTAGTCTATCTTGGCCGACCTACACCCGGCGCTGATCCTCAGGAAGCGGCGCAAATTGTCCGTAGTTATGCCGCCTTAGGCATCACCTACTGGCTGGAGAACACGCTGCCCTTCGCCTTTGGTGGAGATTTCGGTGATCATTGGCCGCTGGAAAAGATTCGCGAACGTATCAGGCAGGGGCCGCCGCGCATCGACTAACTTTCTCTGGTTCGAAGGGAACATGCTTCAAGGGTGGTTGGCTGCCTGCCCATGCCGCCGCCCTTGATAGACAACAGCGATTACATTTTCTGCCCCCTCATCACCCCCTTCTCTATCCCTTGCACTCACGGTAATTGCCGCTTTTGCTTCGCTGGTGTTCATCGTGCCAAACGGCAAATTCCACCGAATTCGTATGAGGTGCTAATTCTTTGGTTTGATTTCGGTATAAATTATTCGCGTGTACTTATAGTTTAAAACGACTATTTTCCACCAGCTTCCCCGTAATCACCGTAATGCGCTTTGTAATTTTACCTGTTCCCATCTGTTTTACAGGTTATCGATTTCCTACTTTCACCGGATTTTACCCCACCCTTCATCACAGGCTATACTAGGCTGATATTTCTCAGTCTCAAAAGGACATTTATGCTCGTAGGTGTTGATATTGGTGGCACATTCACAGATTTGGTCATCAGCGTGGATGGTCGCCTTAAGATTCATAAACTGCTCAGTACACCCCATAACCCCGCAGAAGCCATGCTCATGGGATTAGAAGCCATTACCCCCGGCGGATTAACCGCCTTATCTCGTGTTTCACATGGTTCAACTGTTGCAACCAATGCCATTTTAGAGCGTAAAGGCGCAAAAACAGCACTCATCACCACACAGGGCTTTCGTGATCTGCTGTTCATTGGTCGCCAGAATCGCCCTGATCTATATGCTTTACAGCCGCAGTTACCGCCTCCGTTAATTCCCCGTTCGCAGTGCTATGAAGTTCCTGAACGCCTCGATTTCACAGGCGCAGTCCTCACCCCTCTCGATATGACGGCACTAGATTCTGTTCTAAATGATGTTGCCGCACAGGGAATCGAATCGGTAGCCGTATGCTTTCTCTACAGTTACATCAATTCGTCACATGAACGCGCTGTCAAACAGCGAATTCTCGAACGCGGCATCTTGCAGGAATGGCAAATCGCCCTCTCCTGCGATGTCCTGCCCGAATTCCGTGAATACGAACGCGCCAGCACCGTTGCGCTGGATGCTTATGTCCGTCCTGTCATGAGCCGCTACATCACCCATCTGGAAAAAGAACTGCCGTCACAAACTGCCCTGCGCATTATGAAATCGGATGGTGGTGTCATGAGCGCCGCCCGTGTCCGCCAGCAGGCTATCCAAACTGCGCTCAGTGGCCCAGCAGCCGGTGTCATCGGCGCGTTTCACATCGCCAAACTCGCTGGATTCGACCACATCATCACGCTGGATATTGGTGGCACATCCACCGATGTTGCTTTATGTCCCGGTGAAGCCATCCGCCGTCCCGAATCCGAAATTGATGGTTTACCGCTGCGTATTCGTTTGCTGGATATTGAAACCATCGGTGCAGGCGGTGGTTCTATCGCGCGGCTGGATGCGGGTGGCGCACTGCGTGTTGGCCCAGAAAGCGCTGGATCAGACCCCGGCCCGATTTGCTATGGACGCGGTGGTGAACAAATTACCGTCAGCGATGCCAATGCTGTTCTCGGCAGGCTTGATCCCGATCATTTCCTCGGCGGAACGATGACCCTGCATCTAACTGAAGCACGAGAAGCTGTTACGCACTTAGGTCAAGAAATGAATCTGAGCGTTGAAGCAGCAGCAGCCGGAATCATCAATATCGCCAATGTGAACATTGATCGTGCAGTGCGGCGTGTCTCAGTAGCGCGTGGATATGACCCGCGCGATTTTACGCTGGTGGCATTCGGTGGTGCAGGACCACTCCATGCCTGTGAAGTGGCTGAAAGATTGGAAATCCCGCGTGTACTCGTGCCGCGTTATCCGGGCGTATTATGCGCATTTGGCTTACTCGTGGCGGATGTCGCACTGGATTACAGCCGCTCGGTTTTGAGCCTATATACAGCGGAAACACCCGCTCAACTCGAAACACTGCTCAAAGATATGCTTGAACAGGCACAAACTGATCTGACTCAGGAAGGCATCACGCCGGATCAAATGGTTTTCACACCGCTGGTGGATATACGCTATCAGGGTCAGGCTTACGAATTGACCGTGCCCTTTACAGGGGATGACCATCCTTCGCTGGTTCAAGCCTTTCATGATGCGCATACCCGCACTTACGGACATGCCATGCCGGAACGCGCGGTTGAGGTGGTCAATCTACGTTTGCAGGCGGCTGGCGTGGTCGAAAAACCTGTACTGGAAGCAGAAGCTATAGATAATGAAGCGTCTCTACAGAATGCCTTCCTCGGTACCAAAACGTCACCGGATGGCCTTACCCTCTCACTATATCAGCGCGAAAATCTGCTTCCCGGCGCAGTGTTATCGAGTCCAGCGCTGGTCTTCCAGTTCGACAGTACCGTGTATATCGCACCCGGATGGTCAGCGCGGGTTGATGGCTATCGCAATTTAATACTCGAACGCGAATAATTGAATTTTAGCTACAAAAGGAACTTTCATGCGGAACAGTAAAATTCTCGCCAAAGTACGCGCTGGGAAACCTGCACGCCTCGCCATGATGGGACATTTCCTGCCAGGATTTGTGGCACAGGCTGCACAGCAGGGTTACGATGGAATCTGGTTGGATTTGGAACATCGTGCCTTCGATACTCGCGAAGTGCAAGCGCTGCTGGCGTTTTTCCACCTCTACGACATTGATTGTATGCTGCGCACGCCCACACGCGAAAAAAGTCAGCTTTATCGCTATCTGGAAGATGGCGCAACCGGGTTAATTGTCCCACACGTCTCCGATGTGCAGTCAGCGCGGGAATTGGTGCAGAAAGTGAAATTTCCCCCGGTTGGAGATCGCGGCTTGGAAGGCAAAGGACTGGAAAGCAATTTCGGTCTGGATATTCCGACCACACGCGATCCGCTGGTCGAACATGCTCTGCGCGAAACCTTCCTGATGGTGCAGATCGAAACACCGGAAGGATTAGCCGTCGCAGATGAAATCGCCGCGATTCCCGGTCTGGACGGATTGTATATCGGCCCGCAGGATTTGCGTATCCGAATGCTGCAAAAGCCGGAAAATGAGCGCGTGAATCTGGACGAAGCCATGCAGAAGGTCGCAGCCGCCTGCCAGAAACACGGCAAAATGTGGGGATCGCTGCCCTCAAAGATAGAGGAAATCCCGCGCCATCTTGAACTGGGTTCAAAGGTTATTGTCTGGGGTGTGGATGCGCGGATGATTCAGGAAGGTTTGACCCGCAGCAGTCAGGAATTGGATGATTTGTTAGGCTAAAGAGGATAAAACGCTGATGAGATTCCGCAGAATTCACCAGCGTTCTCTATTCAAGCTAATGCTGACCAGCGGGAATGACCTTGACAGCCGGGTCTTGGCGCAGGGCTTGTTCCGCTCCGGCGGGAATATAAGCAACCACCAACGAAAGCGGCCCATCGCCCCGATTGATGGTCGAGTGATACACGCCTTTGGGAACCCAGACACAGGCCCCGGCTTTGCAGCGCACTGGTTCTTTATCATCCACCATCTGATCGCCTTCGCCAGATACGAAGAAGATGATCTCATCTGCATCGGGGTGATTGTGACGGATATGCCCCTTGCCTGCTTCGAGCAGCACTGTGCCGAAACTGATGCTCTTTGCCCCGGTCACTTTCTCCTCGCAGACCATGTGAATTGTGCCCCAATCAAAAACGAGCGAATCCACATCTTTTTCTGTCGTAATACAGCCTTCTCCAAGCTGGTGCATCTTAAAAATCCTTTCGAAAAATCAATATAAGTGCGTTTTTAACAGAAGGGGACACGAAATTTCGTGTCCCCTATAAGCTATGTCTTAGCCTTCGTAGTAGTGATCGATCTTGCTCAGGGCATGGTCAACGATGTCCAGACCTTCTTTGAGCTGCGCTTCGGTCACGACCAGCGGCGGGCAGTTGAAAATCATGCTCCAACGCACAAAGGTACTGACACCTTCTTCTTTCAGCGTCTTGGCAGCAATTTGCATTGGTTCACTCGGTGCGCCGAGGAATGGAGTCAACGGTTCGCGTGTTTCACGGTTCTTGACCAGTTCAATCACCTGATGCAGACCGATACCGCGAATGTCGCCGATGATCGGGTGCTTTTCCGCCAAATCCATCAGACCGCGCCGCAGAACTTTGCCCATATCGCGTGAGCGTTCAATCAGATTTTCCTGCCGATAAACTTCGATATTGGCGACTCCGGCTGCCATCGCCAGTGGATGTGCGCTGTAGGTCAAGCCGCTGCTGAGGACATGATCGTCAAAATAAGCGCCAATTTCGTCCGTCACAATGGCTGCGCCGAGCGGGACGTAACCACTCGTAATACCTTTGGCGATGACCATAATATCGGGCTGCACATTGGGATAATGATCGACACCAAACCATTCGCCTGTGCGTCCGAAACCGCTCATCACTTCGTCCACAATCAGCAGCATATTGTACTTTTTGCAGATTTCACCGATGCGATTCCAGTACACTTCGCTCGGCTGGATGATGCCGCTGGTTCCGCTGTAGCCTTCGAGCATAATAGCGGCGCAGTACTGCGGCCCTTCCATCTGCACAATTTCTTCGACCATATCTGCCATAATCGCGTCACCCTCTTCCTGAGTGCGTCCACGATAGACAGGACTGCGGTAGGCGTAGGGATCGGGCAAACGCACGATGTCGGGGATACCAGGGCCGTGTCCATGACGACGCGGGTCGCCACCAGCAGTAGCCGCACCGAAAGTCGCACCGTGATATGAACGCCAGCGCGTCAGAATTTTCGACTTCCCGGTGAACAGCCGCGCCATCTTAATGGCATTTTCAATGCCATCTGTGCCGCCATTGGTGAAGAAGGCTTTGCTCAATTTGCCCGGGGTAACTTCCGAAAGCAGTTCGCCTAACCGCCCGCGTGCCTCAGTCGCAATACTGGGATTAGCATAAGAAATCTTAGCGACATGATCCTGAATTGCTTTAATCACATGGGGGTGACTGTGACCAACATTAACGTTAATCAACTGCGATGCCCAATCGATGTAGCGTTTTCCCTCAGTGTCCCAGAAATACACCCCTTCGGCATGATCCATTGTGATCGGATTCCAGGCATTCTGGGCTGTCCAACTCGCCAGCGTAAACTCTTTATTCTTCTTAACAATTTCTGCTGCTGTGACCATGTTCTGCTCCTCAACAATCAGGTCGTTATAAAGGAAGATATGTGAACTCTACCCTACAACATGTGTTTAATGGTTATTGTAAACCGGGAGGGTGGGAAAACCCAATAGGTGGACTTAGCGTAAAACCATGAAAAGGGCGGATTTATGAACAAATCCGCCCTGCAATCAAACAGGATTATGAAGCTGGCTCAGTCGGGGTCAGCGATTGCAGCATCGCCAGGTAGGTTGGCTTTAATTCATTGAACTTTTCTTCGGAAGGGAATAAAGTGCCGATAATTACAGCAGTGTCATTCCAGATGAAAGCCGTGACTAATGCCCAACCACCGGGAGAAGACTCATTTGCCCCGGCGAACATGAAGGCAGGCTGATCCAGCACAATATGCTCAGTGGGCAGAATTGCCTCATCCCAGGCCTGATTGGTTCTGACCAGATCGAGCAAGCTGCTCAAATCAGTAACCTTGCCATTTAAATCTGCCAGCTTGGACTCAATAACAACCGTTGCAGCACCTGTTGGCGTGTCACCGCCGGTCAGATCAGCCTCGGCTTCAGCGATTGCGCCCGGTTGGTCAGAGCTGACAAACCAGCCATCAGGATAACTCATGGTGAAATCGCCGTTGGGCGAAACCAGCGGAGTATCGCCAAAAGGCAGCGCTCCGATGGGTGTCACACTGCCGAGAATTTGCCCCCAACTGTAGGCCAAATCGGAACTGGCTTCCGAACCACCGATGCTGAACAAGACCACGACATCATTTTCTTTGGCATCTTTTTGCAGCCAGATGGAAGCAATTCCGGGACGATCCAGAGAATTAACACCAAAGATTACAATCGAGCGGCGAGTCGCTACCGGAAGTTCAGTGCGATCCTGCTCGGTAATACCCGCAGCCGTTGTCAGCGCAGTGACCACATCTTCCAGCGGCGTGGTCGCGTCCATGCCTAAATCTTTCAGCGCCAGTCCGATCAGCGAAATCGAAAAGCCTTTGGTATTGGTTTCAGGGTCAGAGTCCAATACTGCATCCAAATCGGCCTGATTTTCGGCAATGCGAAAACCGGGGGTGGCATCATTCGTCCCAAGCACCCAACCAGCGGGATAGTTAAACTGGAAACCCAGATTTTCGACAGTCGATTCTTCGGTCAAATCCCATAGGGCTTGACCACCATCCTGTGCGAAGGCAGCAGCGGGAAACACCAATAAGAGCATAAGAGTGAGTAGTAAAATACGGCGCATTGCATATTCCTTTGAATGAATAAAGTGGAAAAACAGTGGTTTTCAGTATAGCATCAGAAAATGCTCAAAAGTTACATAAATGCTATAAAAAATCAGGACATCCGAGCCGGAATGTCCCGATTTTTATCGATCAGCTTGAAAGGATGGATTAGCTTATGAGGCTTTCTCTACAGGCTTAATGCTTGCCAGCATGGCGAGGTAGGTGGGCATGAAATCTTCTACCTTATCCTTGTCAGGAACTGCCACAAAGATAATGGTAGTATCCTGATCTTTTACCATCAGTGTGACAACAACCGTAAAACCAGGCAGGGAATCGCTTTTGCCCGAATACGTCCACGCAGTTTGGTCGAGGATAAGATGTTCACTTGGGATAACCGTATCATCCCATCCCTCTGCTTTTTTCATCGAAGCGACAAGAGAATCAAGATCCTTAACATCGGGTCCCACCTGAGACAGCTTGGCTTCCAGCAACGCTACGGCAATTCCCTTCGGTGGGGTGCTGCTATGCATGGTCGTGAGATCATCTTCCACCTGGGCTATGCCGCCATCCTTCTCACTGGCAAACCAGTCCTTCGGATAAGCAATGGTAAAGTCTCCGTTGGGAGAAGTCAGCGGTTCGTCACCCAGTTCAAGTGCGCCAACCGGGGTAATGCTGCCCAGAATTTGACCCCATGAAAAGGCCAAATCCGAGGTATATTCCGATGCGCCGACAGTCATCACAACAAGATATCCATCCTGTTCCCAGATAGTTGCCAAACCAGAACGCTTGTCCTTATCCTCACCAAATAAAGTAAGGGAACGGCGGCTCATGACAGCCAGGTTAGCACGCTCCTGATTTTCAGTTACCCCAACCTGTTTGACCAGTACGTCAGCAATATCATCAAGTTTGGCATCCGGCTTCAGTCCCAGCGCATCCAGAGGAGCAGCATTGAGATTGATGACATAACCTTCTGGAATGGTTGTATCATCGCCATCGGTCTGGGCATCCAAATCCGCCTGATTATCCGCAATGACAATTCCCTTATCGCTGTTGGAAACCCAATCCGCCGGATAATAGAACGTGAAACCTAAATCCGAAACCGTAAATTTGTTGCTCAAATCCCAGAGCGCCTTACCATCCTGAGCAAATGCTGCCGCTGGGATGAGAAACAACGCCAGAATGGCGAGTAAGAAAAAGCGACGCATGAAGCAGCCTCCTAATCAATTATGTTGAGAGCAGTAAGTGGACAAAATCAGTATAGCATTCGTTTTTGGGAAAAAGTGTATAGAGGTTATATAAAAACGAGAGCGCCCGTGTTGGACGCTCCTTACGCTACCATCTAGCGGAAACGCCGACGCATTACCCGCCGTGTAACCCGCCGCGCGACTCGTCGTTCCTGCCGCCGCTCCCGCCGGAACATCCTGCGTAACCATCCAAACATGATGAACACCTCCCAAAATCGTTAAGCGTCTGATTCCATTATAGGAGCGTATACCCCAAATGTTGTTGAAGTTTTAGCGGGATGTAAAATAAATTCAGCGGTTAGTTTTTAGTCTTTTCTGATCCACTAAAAACTAACCACCTTAAACGAACTCAGGCTAAAATACAGGTATTCAGAGATTGTTGGATAGATATGCGACTTTTGCACATCATTCGTAAAATTCTGCTAGGATTGTTTCTGCGCTGCCCAAATTGTGAACATGGACATATGTTTCGCGGGTTGTTCCAGATTGAAGAGAAGTGTCCGGTCTGTGGGGTACGCTTCGAACGCGCCGAGGGGGAATCGATTGGCGGGACGATGCTCAATCTCCTGGTTGCCGAGGCGCTCACCGTAAGCGGCTTGATTATCACCGAAGGCATCCTCCATGCGCCGCTGGCCTTCGAGTTGATTTTCTGGATAAGCTTTAATATCCTCTTTGTAGTGTTGTTTTACCGCCACGCGCGTGCTGTGTGGGTAGCGGTCACTTATTTAGCCGTCGGGTTATATCCCGATCAGGATGAGCCAAAAACATGACGAAAAAATGGGTTTGCATCGGTGTGCCCTACTATATCGGTGAGTCGATGGATAGCGATTCCGAGCTGCGGACGATTCGCGACACAATTCCCGCTGAAATTGGCGCGGAATGGATTGAGGTACAGCCAGCGTGGCAGGAGGGTGAAAATCCCGTCATCACAGTTAACCGCACAACGGCTGAGGTGATTGCCAGTCACCCAGACTGTACGCCGCTGGTATTTGCTCCGGACTGCGTGAGTGCGTGGGGAATCATGAAGGGGTTGGAAGCCAAAGCACCCGATGTGCTGTGGTTCGATGCACATGGGGATTTCAATACACCAGAGACGACCCGCAGCGGGTATCTGGGTGGGATGCCGCTGGCGGCAATGGTCGGACGTGGCAATGAAGACTTGATGCGCGGGCTGTCCTTCTCACCCATCAGCGAAACCAAAGTCACGCTCACCGATGCGCGTAATCTCGACCCTGAAGAAGGCGAACTCGTGCGTTCAAGCGCTGTCACGCACCTAAAAAGCATTCGCGATGTGCTGAATGTGGATTGGGCGAAAAAGCCGCTGTATATCCATCTCGATACTGATGTACTCGACCCGGCGGATATGCCTACTCTGAATTACCCCGAACCCAACGGCCCTTCGCTGGATGAGCTAATCGACGTACTCAAGCACGTGCGTCAAAGTGCATCTGTGGCGGGAATCTATATCAGTCTGTGGGATGATGCGCTTCCCGGCGCGGATGCCGCCAGAGCAGCGACCCTTCAACTCACGCGGACACTGGTTTCATAAACACGATGCCAGCCCATTTGAGTCTTCACAAATGTCTGATCGCAAACCGGGGCGAAATCGCTGTTCGCATCATCCGTGCCTGCCGCGAACTCAGTATCCAAACAGTTGGGGTTTATTCTGAAGTTGATGCTCACGCCAGGCATGTCCAGATGGCGGATGAGGCCTATCTGCTGGGCGAAGCAAGTCCGAGCGAGAGTTATCTGAATCACGCGAAAATTATCGACGCTGCACTTCAGTCGGGCTGCGATTGCCTGCATCCGGGCTACGGTTTTCTCTCCGAGAGTGAAGATTTCGCCGCTGAAGTGATCGCCGCCGGATTAACCTGGGTGGGGCCAGAACCAAATGCCATCCGGCTGATGGGCGTGAAAACCGAAGCGCGGGCTTTGATGGAAAAAGCGGGTGTCCCGCTCGTGCCCGGTTTCCAGTCGGAAAATGCCAGTGACGAAGCCTTTCTGGAAGCGGCTGAACGCATCGGTTATCCGATTATGGTGAAAGCGGCAGGCGGCGGTGGCGGCAAAGGCATCCGTGTGGTGTACGAGCCAGAAAAACTGGTGGAAGCCTTAGAAGGCGCACGACACGAAGCATCCAAAGCCTTTGGCGACTCGCGTGTGTTTCTGGAAAAATACATCGAAAAGGCGCGGCATGTCGAAATTCAGGTTTTAGCGGATCGCTACGGCAGCACCGTTTATCTGTTCGAGCGTGAATGCAGCGCCCAACGTCGTCACCAGAAAATCGTGGAAGAATCACCGTCGCCATTGTTGAATGAAACCATGCGTGCCCAAATGGGCAAAGCCGCTGTCGAGGCCGCGCGGGCGGTTGGGTATGTCAACGCCGGGACGGTAGAATTTATCGCCACGCCGGACGGAAATTTCTATTTTCTGGAAATGAATACCCGCCTTCAGGTGGAGCATCCCGTTACAGAACTCGTCACCGGACTCGATCTGGTCAAACTGCAATTCCAGATTGCCGCCGGGGAAAAGCTGCCCTTTCAGCAGAGCGATTTAAGCCAGCGTGGTCATGCTGTCGAGTGCCGTGTTTATGCGGAAGACCCGCTCAACAACTTCCTTCCAGCGGTTGGCACAGTGCTGCGCTTCATCCCGTCGGAAGGCCCTGGTATCCGTGTCGATTCGGGTATTCAATCCGGCGATGAAATCAGCATCCACTATGATCCGATGATCGCCAAAATTATCGTTCACGATACTACGCGCGAGGGAGCGATTCAGCGAATGCAAACCGCACTGGCACAAACGGTCATCCTCGGCACAACGACCAATATTCCTTTTTTGCAAACCCTGCTGGCGAATCCGGTTTTTCTGTCCGGCGAATTGGATACGGGCTTCATTGATGTGAATCTACCGTCCCTCCTGCCAACAGAAGCATCCCTGCCGGATATAGCCTTGATCGCTGCGGCAATGGGGGATTATTACACTCAGGTTTCAGGAGAGGGCAGTTCATCCCACAGGGAGGCTTCGCACCGAACCGCCCCTACAGCCCCAAATGATGGCGATATTTATTCGCCCTGGCAGCGCGGCGATCATTTCCGCCTCGGTGGACGGACATAATGCGAGCATTTATCTCCCGCATCAAACCCTGGCAGGTCGTGCTGGTTTTCTGTCTGGTTTATCTGGGCATCATTCTGGCGGACAATAAATTTGACAGCAAAGTATTCGTCACCATTGGAACCTGCTTCGCGCCGTGTGATGGCTATACCGGAAGCTGCCCTGCTGGAAAAGACAAAGGCTATGACGGGCAGTTCACCTTTTATATCGCGCGTGACCCCCTTCATGCCTCCGGCTGTCTGGATGTTCCGGCGTACCGCTACCAGCGCATTTTACTGCCTGTGCTGGGGAGAGCCTTAGCGCTGGGTAATGCCGATTGGATTCCGATCACTTTAGTGCTGGTCAATCTGGCGACGCTGGTCTATTCAACTGCCCTGCTCACCGATTTGCTGGTCGCACGCAAAGTCAGCCGCTGGTATGCACTGGTTTATGGACTGTCGGTGGGAGTTGTGATGGGCGTGCGGTTGAGCACTGTCGAGCCATTAGCTTATGGATTGGTGATTCTGGCGATTTGGATGGGCGAACGGGGCAATCTGCGTGGACAAGCAGTGGCGTTAGCGGCGGCGGTGCTGGCGAAAGAAACGACACTGACCTTTGTCGCCGGATATTTACTCTTTGACGCTCTAAACCGAAACTGGAAACATGCTTTCTGGTTGGGATTGGCGGTTGGTCTGCCCTTTTTAATCTGGCAAATTACACTGTATTTGTGGTTAGGCAGCTTCGGCGCGGGATCAGGTGGTGCGGAAAATTCACCCTTCGAGATCATCCCTTTCAACGGGTTTTTCCGCGTGGCTTATGACCCGACAGGTAGCGTCAGTGCCTTTCTGCTGTTAAGTCTGTATACCGTCCCGGCGGCTATCCTGCCGAGCCTGTGGGGATTGTGGGTCACGACGCGCGAACTGCTGCGTAAACAGTATCACCTGTATACCTGTCTGCTGTTCGCCAACGCGGCGATTATGGCTTTCGTCCCCTTTTCAACCTATCGTGAACCATTAGGCGTTTTCCGCTTTATCGTCGGGTTGGTGATCGCACATCTCCTGTATGCATCGCTGCGTTATCCCCGTTCACGCCCAATGGTCTACAGCACCCTATGGCTGGCACTGCTCATCTACCTGACAGCAGGATAATTAGTGGTTAAGGACATTGAAAATGCGAAAAATACTTATCCTCATGGTCGTTTTCTTCGGACTGATCGTGATAACACAGGCACAGGGCAAGCCAGAGCGTGAAATTTACACCGTCCTGCATTATGGCGACGATGCTTTTGACCCAAACATCTGGTTAGCCAGCGCAGAAGAACAAACCGATCGCACGACAGCAACCTGGCGATCCGCCAATCTGGATGCAGTGGCTTATGCCGATTTCCTGCATTTCGAGAAAGGAGTCAAGCCTCCGAGCTTCGATGATTATTTCGACAATGACTGGTTCACCGCCGTATTCACCAATTATCAGGGCTATAAGGAAATGAACCGCTGTGATTCAAGCGCTGATATGCGTCTGATTGAATTCAGCACGCTGGTAAACGATCAGAAATACACCATGCGCTACTGGATTCAGCGGATAAGCCCATCCCGCATCCTGACACTTTTTATCGTCGTCCCCAACACTCATGCCGATATTCTGGACGACTACGCGAACAAGTTGTTTCCATCGCTGGTTTCCTGTGAGAAAAGTTCGTGATCTATACCTACCAGCATAATGGACAAACCTACACAGTCGCGCTGGAACGGCAGCCAGATGGCACTTTCAACGCGACCATTGGGGATAGAAGCTATACGGTGCAGGCTGTCCCGCTGTCTAATGGCGGCTGGCGGCTGCAACACGACACAGTTTATACGGCTGCACAAGGCGATAAACGCTTTATCAGTATCAACGGACAGACCTACACCCTGAACATTCCGGATACCCGTGCGAGTCGTCGTCGAGCAGCGAGTGGCAGTGGTGATCTGACCGCGCAAATGCCGGGGCAGGTGGCAAATGTGCTGGTCAGCGAAGGCGATTCCGTTGAACGCGGTCAAACGCTGATCATTCTGGAAGCCATGAAGATGGAAATCCGCGTGGCTGCGCCGACTGAAGGCCGCGTCAAACGCCTGCTGGTGGAAAAAGGTCAGGTAGTCGAGCGCGGTCAGGTCTTACTGGAAATCGAAGAAACTCCTAAGGGAAACTGATTTATTCTCGCAGCCATTCGGCAGAAAGTAACTTATTCGAGTATGGCGCATAATAGATGATATACGGATCGCCATTTTTGAAGGTTAGAAATATCTCTTTGCTCACCTCAAATCTCACATCCTCAATGGAGATTTTGTATTTGGGTTCCTTGTAGTGGAAGACTTTTATTTTCACGCGCCCCTCAATCACAGCAGTACGATTTTCCGCCAAGTCCTTTCTATACTGATTCCATCTCTCCATTGCATAGTAAGCACTATAACCCAGCACCGTCACTGCCATAGCGATAAATATGAATAGACCAGATTTGTTCGTTCGGGAATCGAAAAGAGGCAAAATGAGCAGGATCAACACAATAGGAGAGATAACCACGCAGATTATTTTGATGCCGTACCATGTCATTCTGAGCCGCTTGATTTCATCTCGCTGACGTTGGCTCAATTGCCCTTCCCGATTGGCTTCCAAATCTTCTTCGGTGAAGCCAATCGCCTGCATCAACGCTTCTTCCCGCTTAAATTTGCGCTTTTCCACAATTTATTCCTCCCGCAGCCATTCAGCAGAAAGAATCGTTTTGGTATGCGGAGCGTAGTAGATGATATACGGGTCGCCATTTTTAAAGACGAGAAATATCCTTTTAGGAACTCTAAGGGAGATATTTTGAATGACAATGTGGTAATCTTGCCCATCAAGGTCTAATTGGATACGGCCTTCGATGACTTCGATATGTCTACTGTTTAGATCACCATCCAGCCGCTTCAGCTTGACCGAGATATAAAATACAATCACGCTTGTCACTATGGCAATCAAGCCAATAGCGCTTAGATGGTCTGAAACAGCGTCGTGATGGCTGATACCATTAATGACAGCCAGAATAGCGATAGTTATTCCTATCCCCATCGCCAGTATCAAGCACACCAACCAAAATTGCCGCAAAAAGATGAACCGCGCACGCTGAGGCTCGCTGATATGTCCTTCGCGATTTGCTGCTAAATCTTCTTCGGTGAAATAAATCACACGCATCAACTTTTCTTGTGGCTTCTCTTTTAGTTTTTCCACATCACTCATCTCTCAGCCATTCGGCTGAAAGCAGCATTTTTGAGTAACGCATGTAGAAAATTGCGTAGGGGTCATCATTCTTAAACGCCAGAAATGCCTTTTTGGGAATTTTCAGTGTGACCCGCCCAATGGTTACATAGTAATTACGCGAGTTCTTGTTTTCGGCAATCCCCAGGCTGATTCGCCCCTCTGCAACCTGAACATCGTCCGTACGCAAATCATCCGAGTAGTAACTCATCCTGAACCAGGCAAAAAGAGCGACCCCAATCGCTACAACAGAAACAAGGCCAATAACTTGCACCCGATTCCATAAGTCAGCTTGAGTCCGAACGACATCGAGAAGGATAATTACAGAGATGACAGGACAAGCGCCGAGTGCCAAAAATATCCAACCTCGCCATGACAGACGCTCGTCATTCAACAGTTTGCGCTGGCGTTCTGTAATGCGTCCGTCCCGATTGGCTTCCAGATCCTCTTCGGTGAAACCAATCGCTTCCATGAGCACTTCTTCTGGTTTGTGCTTCTTTTTTTCCATCAAATGACCCCAAAGGACTTTATTCCATACCACCTATTGTAATGCACGATGGAATCATTCATGCGCTTGTTTATCTCGCACAAGCAAATCATTATCTTGATATTTTCTTGATACCTATCCCTAAAACTCTGACGACTCCCTGACTTCACCTGCGGCGGGCAAGCACTACAATAATTTGCCACTTAAGTCAGGAGTTGAACATGACCATTCGGGATGTCCGAGAGCGCTTCGCAGAAACGTTGATCGGCAAACGCCTTCGGAGTGCAGAAATCAGCCATCAGACCGCACCCAATTTCATTGCCCTGGCTGTCCTCGCCAGCGATGCCATGTCCTCAGTGGCCTATGCCACCGAAGAAATTCTCATTATCCTCAACACTGCCGCCATCAGTGGATTTGCTTTCGCCGGATTTCAGGGAAACGCAATTTCTATCCCTATCGCCATCGCTATTTCGATTCTGATTGGTATCGTCACCATCTCCTACAGGCAGACTATTTTCTCCAATCCGGCAGGCGGTGGCGGGTATCGTGTCGCTAAAGAGAATCTCGGTGAAGAGCTGGCACAGGTCACAGGAGCGGCATTGCTCACTGATTACATCCTGACCGTCGCCGTCAGCATCAGCGCGGGTGTCGCCAATGTGGTCAGCGTTGCACCTGGATTAGAACCCTTCCGCGTCGAAATCACGGTAGCGATTATCGCGATTATGACACTGATTAATCTACGCGGTGTGAAGGAAAGTTCGCGGCTTTTTTCCATCCCGACCTATTTCTTCCTGATTATGATGGGCGGCACATTGCTCATCGGCTTTATTAAGTTGATAACAGGCACTTTACCCCCCGTTACAGGTGTCGAAGCAATTCAGCATAATGTCCTCGAACCCATCACGCTCCTGCTTTTGCTACGTGCCTTCTCATCCGGCTGTACAGCGCTGACGGGTATCGAAGCTATTTCGAATGATACCCAGTTGTTCCGGCAGCCACGCGCAAAATGCTGCCAACACGTTGGTGGTGATGAGTATCATCCTGATCACCTTCTTCCTCAGCATTACCATTCTAGCCAACGCTATCCATGCGGTACCGTCGGAAAACGAAACAGTCATCAGCCAGATGGCACGTACCATTTATGGTGAACAAGGTCTGGGTTACGTGGGTTATGTACTCACCATAATCGCAGCATTCGCCGTACTCTTTATGGCAGCAAACACACCGTTCGCGGACTTTCCGCAGCTTGCCGCCCTGCACAGCAGCGATGGTTTCCTACCGCGTCAGCTCACCTATCGTGGGCGGCGGTTAGTGTTTACCTGGGGCATTCTGACACTCGCATTCAGCGCGATTGTGCTGGTCATCATTACCGGCGCGATTGTGACCAATCTGATCCCGCTGTATGCGATTGGTGTATTTCTGGGCTTCACTATCAGTCAGACAGGTATGGCAGTACGCTTCTGGCGCGCAGGTAAGCTTAAGCCCGGTGAATTCGCCTATGGGTTGGAAACCAAAATCCTCTATGACCCGCGTTGGCAGCTTAAGCTACTGGTTTGGTTTGGGTGCAATCGTCACCTTTATCGTGATGATTGTCTTTATCGTTACCAAATTCACCAGCGGCGCATGGTTCATTGTGCTGCTTATTCCCTGTCTGGTGTGGGTATTTTTCCAGATACACCGCCACTACAAGGAAACTGCCGCCCGTTTAAAACTTGAAGAAACGCCTGTCTTCAGTCACCAGCCAGTAGTCTTTGATCCAACAGTGCATAAAGAAGTTGCCATTTATTTCTGTGACACATGGTCAAAGCTGGCAGTAAAGGTGGTTGAAGCCATGTTGAAACGCGGCTTACCTATAAAAATCATCCATATTGACGTTGATGCGAAACGAGCCGAAGCATTTGCACAGCGAAGCAAGGACATTATCGAAGGTAATGGCTGGAGCGACGGTATCATCGGAATGATAGAAGACCCTTACCGTGACCTTTACCACAAAGTTGCTGAAACCCTGAAAATCATGCGTACAGAATACCCCCATGTGTATTTTGAAATCTACATCGGCGCGTTACGCACTCACTTCCCATTTACCGTACTGCACATGTCTACGGATCGGTTCCTGCGGGACGCTCTGATGGAAGCCGATGATGTTGCGCTCAATATCAAGCAGATTGATGTTGATACACTTCCGCTGCCGGAAGGTTTCAAAGTCACATTTGAACATGTTTCCGATCATCACGAAGAACAGCCCGCCACCAGCAGCTAAAACACAAATGCAGGATGCGGGTACTACATCCTGCATTAGGTCAGTTATAATGAAATTGTGCTCGCGTCTGTTTTCAGGCGCAGCCCCGACCACGATCTTTACGATCGTGGTCGGTTCCTGAATCACTTCAGGCTGTCTTTTTGTGATTATCCTCCTTTTGCATCCGTTCTAATTCGACACCCGCACGCGCGGCAAAAATGCGCAGAATATTCATCTCGCGGTCTTCAATAACCATCGGCCTGTTATCCAGCACTGCCAGATGTCCGATACCTCTTCAGCGCATCATAGATAGGAACACCGATATAACCCCAGCCGCCATTGATAACAGATCACGATCATTCGGGAAATGGATTGTATTCCGACAGGGAAATAACAGATTTACCTCAGTTAATCACATCGTCGCAGGGTGTACCAGCGAGACTGTATTCGAACGGATTGCCGAAATCGCTTCCCTGCCAGAAGGCCAGCAGGTTTACCTTTGATTTGTTATCGACATGTTCGGTCACCAGAAAACAGCGGCATATGGAGTGCGGCGACACCTGACCACCAGCGCTCGGAAAAAATCGGTTTCGAGGTATCTGTCCCACGCGCCAGAAACGCAGCGCGTCTTCCAGATACTTCACTTTCGTGCCGTCATTGCTGGATCCATCACGCATATTGCGATTCCGGCTCCTGCTGAAAGGCCGTTTCCAGCCAGATATACTGTCCGGGTCGCCACGACGCATCCGGTATAGGACGGTTGCGGTTCACCCTTGTACAGGACTGCATAGGCTGTTCGCGGGCGGCCTTCTGAGGGATGGGTAAATTCATAGAGCAGATATTTAGCAGTTCATTACGGGTTCCAGTCTCAGCAGACAGTGATATAAGTGATGCATAAATGAGATGCCGTCTTTGTTATGCCAGGATGCCAGTTGGGTAGTGCTCTGCTGAGACAGTAATCCATCTCAGATTGAAGCGGTGGTTGATTCGATGCCATTTCGGTTTGCTCCCACAAT
>JBGAGR010000088.1:0-25869 GCA_044226645.1 Aggregatilineales bacterium | reverse complement strand
GAGGCTGTTGAAATGCGTGACATTGCCAATTATCTCGGAGGAGGTTATCCCGTGAACGGAAACGGAAATGGTAACGGCGCGAATCCATCCAGCAACGGTTATTATCAACCGATACCCCAGCCGGTTCCATCGGCGCTGCCTTCGTTCAGCCTGCTCGAATCCAGTGACGGCGAAACGGATCGCGTCGGTTCTGTCGCTCCGAACGGCGATTATTTTATCGTCCTTACTGCGCCCAGCGGACATACCGCGCAGTTCCCGATTCCGAAAGATAAAACCCGGCTCATCATCGGGCGGGGAGCCAGCAGCGACATCAACATCAACGACAACCGTGTCTCCCGCGCTCATGCTCAGGTGGTGTATTCGCCGGAAACGGGCTTCACCATCAGCGATTTGTACAGCGCCAACGGCACAACCCTCAACAAGAAGCCTCTGCCACGCAATATCCCGGTGCTGTGGTCAGAGGGCGAAATCGTCATGGTAGGCGATACCTCGCTGATTTTACGGCGCGGCTTCGGTTAGGTCATTTCAAGCCGCTGGAAGCAAAACTTTCAATAAAGCGCCGCTGGAAAATCAGGAACAGGATGAACAGCGGCGCGATCACCATGAGCGTGCCCGCCATCAGCAAGCCATAATCCGCGCCTGTATCCGACGTGTTAAACAGCTTATTTAGTCCCACCGTCAGCGGACGTACTTGCTCAGTGCGGGTGATAATCAAAGGCCAGAGCAGCTCGTTCCAATGACTGCTGATAGAAATCAGCGCGAAAGCGACATACGACGGAATGCTCAATGGAACGTAGATGCGTAAGATAATACGCCACAAACTCGCCCCGTCGATACGGGCGGCTTCCTCCAATTCATACGGTACTTCGCGGAAAGCCTGCCGCAGCAAAAGTGTCCCGAAAGCCGAAGCCCAATAGGGCATCATCAACGCCCAGCGCGTGTCATAGAGATTCAGTTCGCGGATGGTGGCGAAGTTCTGCGCGATCAGCACCCCCGGCGGAATCAAGAGCTGCATCAGCACGATGATGAGCAGAATATCCCGTCCGAAAAAACGCATCCGGGCGAAGGCATAGCCGCCCATTGTCACCGTGACCAACTGCACCGCCAGAACCCCCACTACAAAAATCAGGCTGGTGATGTAGTGCCAGCCCCAGGGCGCGACCTGTAAGGCGCGGGTGTAATTGTCGAGGGTGATGGTCGAGCCGAAAAAGATGCTGCCCTGCGTGACGGGTTCGGCTGTCGGGCGGAAGCTCATCAGGATGCTGAAGATCAAGGGCAGCAGCCACAAAATCGACACACCTACTGTCAGGCCATCCAAAACCGAATGCCAACCGAAGCGTGCCTTAACCGGACGAATCGTTTCAGCGTTCATCTTCACGGCTCCTCTCGAAAGCGACAAAGTTACTGATGGTGAAGATCAGCAGGATAGCCGCCAGCAGCACCGACATGGCGTTGACATACCCCCAATTACGGCGTTCGCCGATGTTCTGGAAGATGAAGTACAGCAGCAGATTGCCTCTGTCGCCGGGGTTGCCCTGTCCTAACGCGCCTAACTGCTCAACGGTCTGGAAACTGAGCGCCAGCGCCACCACCAGCACAAATAAAAAGGTGCGGCGCAGCAGCGGGAGTGTCAGATAACGAAGCTGCTGCACAGCGTTCGCGCCATCCAGGTCAGCCGCCTCATAAAAATCGCGCGGGATGTTCTGCAAACCTGCTAAGAAGAAAATCATGTGATACCCGGCCTGCTTCCAGATGTCCACGAAAATAATCGACCACAAAACCTGATCGGGATTGCCTAACCAATCAACTCCCGCCTGCCCGAAGGAACGCATCACGGCGTTGATGAGGCCAACAGTGCTGGAATACATAAACGCCCAGATGCTCGCCGCGCCGATGAGGGGTAATAACGTTGGATAAAACAGACTGAAGCGCCAGAAGCCGCGCGCCCGAATCCGGCGATTGAGCGCCAGTGCCAGCAGCAGCCCCAGCGGCACACTAATCGCCACATCCGCTCCGGCGAAAATAACCGTATTGCCGAAAATACGGCTGAAACGCCCACCGATGTGATTTTGCGGGTCGAACAGGTCAACATAATTTTGCAGCCCGACAAAAACAGGCTCATCTTTGGCGATGCGCGGTGGGCGATACAGGCTGTCTACCACCGAACGAGTCGCCGGGAGCAGCGTGAAGATGATGACCCCGATGAGCGTGGGCAAAATCATGAAGTAGGGTAATAAACGAGGCCAGAGTGCGCTGCGAGTCCTGAGAATAGTACCTGATCTCACCGCCGCTATACCACCAGCGGGTGCTTCCATAACATCTCTCCCGAATACAGAAAAGGCGGATGCAATCGCGCACCCGCCTTTCCATTATCTGTCAAAATTTCTGTGAGGGCATTTCGCGAAACGCCCAACCTGTGTGCTGCTCACCTACGACGATTTGTATTCCGCCAGCAGCGAGTCAATCTGCGCCTGTGCATCATCGAGTGTCTTCTGCGCATCCGCCAGCGGAACCGAGCCGGAAATGATGCTGCTCAGAGTGGCGTTGATGATGTTCTGGGTATCAATCGCCCGGTAAGACGTGAATTCACGCTGGGCGATGGAAAGCTGATCGCGGGCGACGGCGTACTGTGGATGTTCCGCCACAGTCGATTTGAGCGGATCCATGTCCCACGCGCTCATACGGGAGGCGATGTAGCCTGTTTTCACGCCCCAGTCGGCCTGAATTTCCGGTGAGGAGAGGAATTGAATCCACTTCCATCCAGCGGCCTGTTCTGCATCTGTGGCGTTGGCGAACATATACATATTGCCGCCGCCAGTGGGTGTGCCGTAGCCTGTTCCATCCGTACCCGCCGGGCCGGAAGGCAGAAAACCAACACCGACATCGAATGTCGCGTCTTTTAGAATGCCCGACAGACTTCCGGTGGTGTGATAAATGATAGCGGCCTGACCGGAAGTGAAGGCTTTGGGTGTATCACCCCAGACCGTGCCACCCGCAGGCATGACCGCCTCAGTTGTGCCCAGGTCGATGATTGCCTTGAGGGCATCGAGTGTTTGTGGCGTATTCAGATACACGTTGGTGGGGTCAGCGTCGGACAGGTTCTGACCAAAGCCGATAGCGAAACTCTGGAAAATCCAGATGGAAGCCGCCCTGTACTGGCGGCATCAAGCCCCACTGAGTGCCGTTAAATTTAATGTCCTTGTTGTAGTACATGATGGGGGTGCTGCGTTGGAACGGAATCGACCAGATTTTGCCGTCCGTGTCAGTGCTGTTGAGCATGAGCGCCGGGAAGAAATCATCGAAGACTTTACCGTCATCCATCTTGTCGATGAAATCCTGCGCCGGGAGGACATAACCTTCCTCGACGAAGCTGTAGAGGTCGGTGGTCAGCATGACCGCGACAGTCAGGCCAGCGCCGCCGCCCTGAAGCTCAGTGTTGATGGTGTCACGGGTCTGAGTATACGAGCCAGTATAGGTCGGGTTGACCTGAATGTCCGGGTTAGCCGCCATGAACTGATCGGCGTAGCCCTGAATGATTCCAGTAGTGGGGCATCAACAGCAGTTGGGTAATAAAAAGTAACGTTTACTCAGCAGGAATACTTTACGCGATTTCAACGTATCCATTTTCTCCTTCAATATATGATGGACAACAGGGAGTATAGCAGATCAATGCGTATCGCAAATTGTTAAAAATGGCTGATAATCGAAGTTTAAACCGGATTTCAATTCGCCATAATCAAATCCCGTAGTCTGTTATCAAATCAAATGCGTGAGTACGGGGTTATGATAGGGAGCAGTTTGACAGTTTGCTTTAGAAACGGCAAGATTAAACGAGTTATACAAGACTATCAGGGGTGTCAGTTCGTAGGGAGATTTTCCTTACAAGCCCCAAGGGAGCGAACCCAATGCAACAGGAAGCGAAAGTTTTTGAGATCAAGGAATATATGATCGTCTGGCGGCAGTTGGAACTGCTGAATTTTGGCACGATTACCACTCAGGTACGGGCACTGGTGCGCTGTACCGGAGGTGAATACACGCTGGATGTGTATTTCCTGACGAATGACAGCCCATTCCCACAGCCTGCCTACGACGTGCCTAACAAGAAGGGCTATATGTTCCTGCATATTCAGGATATGCACGCCTTCGTCGATATGCTGCGTAATGAAAAACCCGTTTACGGTCATCTGCGTGGGGATCGCCCCGAATGGACGAGCGTCACAACAGGCAAGGAACCCGTTGGTGAAGGCGAGGGGAGCTAAATATGCGCTATACGGATGACGGCCCGATTGGCTATTATTTCGAAGAAGTTGAAATCGGTCAGACGATGGTCACGCGCGGACGCACGGTTACGGAAGCCGATATTGTCCAGTTTGCCGCGCTGACGGGCGATTACAACCCCATGCACACCAACGCCGACTACATGAAAACGCACCCCATGGGGCAGCGTGTAGCACATGGGATGCTCACGCTCAGTTATGCGGTTGGGCAGTTGTATCAGTTGGGCTTTATGGAACGTACTGTGTTGGCCTTCCGGGGACTGGAAATGAAATTCAGCCTCCCGGTGGTGATTGGCGATACCATCCATGTGCGTCTAACGATTAAGGAAAAGAAAGAGATGCGACGCTTAGGCGGCGGCATTGTTACCGCTGAGGTCAAAATCCTCAATCAGGAAGGCAAAGCGGTGCAGTCCGGTACGATGGAACTGCTGATTGCCTCGAAGCCTGCGGAATAGCTATTTGAAAAGAAGGGCGCATATGCTGCGCCCCTTCACTGTCTACTAATTTCACCGCAGCGACTCCGCTACCCGCACAGCCTCATCTTTGGATAAGCTGGTTTCAAGACGGTATGTTAGCCCCTTAGCTGTCCAGACAAGCACACTGCTCTGGATGCTGCGTTCCAGCACGAATCTATTGCTCTCAAAGAAATAAACTGCCATTGATGAAGTCGGCATCCAAAGCGCATCTGAGGCGCCCTTCACCGACACAGATTCACTTTCCTGAAGCGGCGCAAATTTGCTGGCAAGCAGGTGAGAATCCAGAATTTCCAGTGTCATCAATACCTGATCGGGATGATCGGGTATTGTCCAGACCAGCGTGACCAGTTTTTCGTGATAGTTCTGCAAATAAACATGATTCGGCAGCCCCAGATCAGCCGGATAAGTTGGCAGGCCGAAAGTAAAACCCGATTTTGCGCGGGCATCGTCCAGCGTGGTTTCACCGGGCATATCCAATGCTGATGCCAGCGGCGTAGGCTCGCTATTGGCTGAGGGACGCACTGTAGGTATATGCGGCGTGGTCGTTGCGGTTGGTTCAACCGGGAAAATCCGCAGTGCGCCGATCTGGATGAAATCCAGCACTACTGCGCGAACTTCCGGCACAGCCAGCATGAGGAGTAGAAAGGCCAGCAGGACTGCTGCCGCGATGCGCCAGATAGGACTCAGCGTGCGGCGATTGCGGCGTATAGCGGGGCGTACACTGGCGCTAATATCCGGTGTTTCAGGATAGGGGAAATGTTGGGCGGTTTCGCGCACTTTGGCTTCCCATTCTTCTCCCGACGGATTCACGGAAGGCTGCTCATTCATCGGCGACCCTCCATAACACAGGAAATTCCTGCTGAACCACCCCGCGCAGCCGTTCCAGCGCACGATAGAGGCGCGATTTCACCGTCCCCGGCGCGATAGCCAGAATATCGGCGGTTTCCTCCACCGAGCGTTCCAGAAAAAAGCGCAAATAGATGATCTCCTGATCGGTTTGTTCAAGGCGTTGGACAGCCCGCCAGAGCGCCTGCGCATTGGCCTGCTGACTGCTCTCGGTTTCGGGGTCGATGGATTCTTCCGGGACAAGACGCGCCAGCCGTCCCAGATGGTGCAGATAACGCCCCAATGCGCGGCGGCGATTGCGCGAAAGATTGGCAGCGATGCCCAGCAGCCAGTTACGCCAACTGCGCGACGGATCGAAGGCATCCAGATAACGGAAGGCGCGGATAAACGTCTCCTGTGCCACATCTTCAGCATCCCCGGCATCACCCAGCATGAGATACGCCAGCCGGAAAACAGCTTCCTGATGCGCCTGCACCAGTGTTTCCCAGGCAGCTTCATCGCCTTGCTGCGCTAGCTGGACTAAATCCGCTTCAGTTAACTCTGCGATGAGGTCTGAAATCCTGCTTTTTATCGTCCACTAAACAGGTATACACCGCTCAGAATGAATGGGTTCCCATCTATGAGGAGATAAATACATTCCGTTGCGCGAACCCTAGTGCGGTATCCCGAATAATCGAGGCTGCAAAATAGAATGCGCCAAGTACAAAAATGGTGTACGGCAGGAAGCCAAATAGGAAAGCAAACTCAACCCCGGAATCCCCTTCGAAGACTCCTGTTGATGCATCCCATAGCAGATGCATCACCCATAGCTGTCCGATTTGAAGCAACAACGTACCCAGTAAGCCGACCAAAAGCGCCAGTGACAGCGTTTTGATACGAAAAGCGACAGCAGCACAAATAGCGATGATAACGCGCTCTCGGATAATCGGTTCGATAATAAGCCCTGCCAACACTAGCACCCAACCTATCCAGCAAACAGGACTCCTGAATGTTCTCTGGATATGACTGGTGGGGTCTCCAAGCCGGAGATTGTAAAAGCTGGTGGCAACAAACACGCCTGCAATTGCGAATCGCAACGCGACCTCCAGCAGGATGAAAGGCCACATGCGCAGTTGATTGATTGCATCTTCAGCCACCACAACTTCACGCTCAGGTTGATTGGTCAGCCGAAGCATTTCCCATTGTGCTGTTGAAAATTGACTGTTGAGGGAACCTATCGTAGCCGGAACAGAATACATACTCGTTGCGAGCATCAGGCACAGGCTGATAATCACAAGTGTAGTGATTAATCGGTTCTCGAAATCAGGCTGTACATATCCAAAATTGAAACCGAGTCGTTCGAGAAACCACCAAACTCCGACTACAAGAGGAACACTAACCAAAACAATGATGTTGAAGTTTCGGAAATTCTGTGGCGAAGATAACCAGCGAATATGCCGTTTTTGCTGTTCAAAAACAGGATTATTCACGTCAATGTATGCGTATGGCAGAAGATGGTTGATATAAGACCTTAACTTGCTTAACACCCTATGCCTCTCTTTGTTTATGTCCAGCCGAGGCGTTGGGCAATCCATTCACGGGCGACAGCGCCTTGCGCGGCCTGAAACGCACGTACAGTCGGTATACCGGGTGGGGGTGGCTGCAAGGAACGATAAGTAAAGTAACCCGCTATTGAAACGACAGCAGCAGTAATAGCGGCAGGGTCGGCTTGCTGACAGGGAGGAAAATCTGCGATGATTTCTTCCGGCGATGGGCCGCCCTGCATGGTCACACTGGGCGCAAAACCAATCACATCCACCCACGCCGCACCGACATGAGCATGAGGCCAATCGAGAAACCACACTCGCTCCGGAGTCAGCAGCATATTATCCGCGCGGACATCGAGGTTCAGCAGGGTGTTGCCTGCCACTGCGGCGGGAGCGGTTCGCTCAATCTCCGCCAGTTTATCCAGATGGCGCACAGACCATGCATCCAGCGCGGCGGGCTGCTCAGTGCGTAATTTTTGCCAGCCGCAAATCTGGTGGGCGAAATGATCACTGGCAGTGCCGATGGTGGTCGCTGGCAGGGGCGAGGGCGTGAGAAAACGGGCTAACGAAGCCAGTGTATCCAGCACACGCGCCAGTTCATCGCTGCGCCAGGGCTGCGCGGGATGCTGTCCATCGCTGATTTCTTCGAACAGCAGCACCACCCATCCACTCTCCTCATCGTTGCTTGACCACAACAGGCGCGGAACGGGCGCGGCTGCCGGAATTTGCGCGCTGATACGGGCTTCGCGCAGGTGAAAGGATGGTGAATCAGGATTCGGTTCCGGGCCAATAGCTTTGATGAAAACGCGGCGGTCATTGGCTGTGCGCAGGCGTGCCGCGACTCCCGGCGAAAAACCGCTCGGCTGTGAAGTCGCACTGACGACGGTGCTTCCGAGCCAATCTTCGACGGCTGCGCGGACGTGCGAGGGAACAGCTTGCCATTCCAGGCGGACACCCTGTGCTGGAGGGGGAGTAACTTTGTTCTCCTCTAAGTTTTCGTTTCCCATATGTGTATGACTCCGTTGTCGGCTCCAACTGCAAGCTGAGAGCCATCAATATTCCATGAAGCATAGTTTGCATCGCTAATCGGGATGGTTGTAAGCGCTTCGCCAGACATTCCATCCCAGATAATTACTTTGGATAATCCATATAGGGTATTTTCTCGACCAACAGCGACCAGTTGTTTGCCATCCGGGTTCCAATCCAGGCTGAGTTTCACAGTGTCTCGACTTCCAAATGTCGATAGAAGCTGGGAGCTTGCTACATCCCATACCCTGATAAGATTATCTATACCAACGCTTGCCAGATGCTTATCGTCTGGATGCCAATCAATTTCGAAAGCTTCTTCAGGCTCATCCACACCAACGGGATTCAAAATGAGTCTTTGAAAGTCGAGCGTGTTCAGACCATCTGCATTTACATCAAATATCGCTACCCCATTAGTATCAGCAACTGCTAATCTTGTGCCATCAGAATTCCACTTCACCGAATGGACAGTATAGGCGTTTTCCAGAATAATGAAGGGCGCAGCTCTACCTAAGTCTTTAGTTGTTTCAACATCCCAAAGATGGATAGCACCGTCTAGTCCTCCAGCAGCTAATTGGATACCGATAGGACTCCACTCTAGTGAAGTTAAGAGAGGATCATTTCCCGCTTCATAGGTCACTGCGAAGTGCGTTACCACATTGTCTCTTCTGCTATCCCATATCCATGCGGCATCACCTTCATAGCTGCCCACTGGTAAATCTAATTCCCAACCCTTGACTGCCCCACCACCGGCCAACATTAAACCATCTGGACTCCAAGACAATGACGTGGTACCTATACCTTCGGTATTGATACTGGTTAAAAGTTCCCCTGAAGTCACATCCCAAACATAAACGCCTTCGTTGGAGAGACTCACGAGTTGCCTACCACTAGGACTCCACTCGACCTGCATAATGGGAGTACCGTCACCCGTTAATCGAGTTACTTCACGATATGAAGGAACTGTACTTTCTGCTGTATTAAAGGCGTTAGAGATGAGGGAACAGAGAAAAAGGAAGTAAAGCAGACAGGGGAATTTAGACACAGGCTGAAATTTACTCCGGCGACCATTTATCTTCAGAGATTCCCGCTTGCATATTTTCCCACCGCGCGAGGGTGAAGAAAAAGTCCGATAGGCGGTTGAGGTAATGCAGCACAAAATCGCCTAAGGGTTCCTGCTCTTGCAGCGCAACGGTGATGCGTTCGGCGCGGCGGCAGACCGTCCGGGCGATATGGAGCTGTGCGGCGGCGGGTGATCCACCGGGCAGAATGAAGCTGGTCAAAGGGGGAAGTTCGGCGGTCATCTGGTCAATCGTATTTTCCAGCCAGGTGATTTTGCCGGCATCCATGCGCACCACCCAATCACTTTTGCTGTCGAGCGGAGTCGCCAGGTCAGCACCCAGATGGAACAGGTGGCGCTGGATTTCCGTCAGCCATGCATCGGTTTGCGGATGGGGCTTGGCAGCGCGTACCACACCGAGTACCGAATTGAGTTCATCGACGGTGCCGTATGCCTCGACACGCAGGTGTGTTTTGGACACCCGCCCGCCGGAAAACAGACTGGTAGTGCCATCATCGCCTGTTTTGGTGTATATTTTCATATAGACACTATAACTTTCACAGTTGCTTATTCAGAACGCTTGTGCTAGAATTATGAGTCTCCCAATTGGCTAATCATAGCAGGAAGATGGCAAAGTGACAGATTCAGATTATCCCTCAATCGATGGCGAAGAAGCAGGTTTGGATGAGGTTTTGCCCAAGCCTGCAAACGAAAAAAAGGGTAAAAAGACAGTCTCCAAGAAGAAAGACAAGTCTGATAGTGGTGACTCCGGTTCCGGTGAAGACGGCGGACGGATGAAGGCTCTGGAAGCCACCCTATCGGATCTTACCAAGCGCT
Organism: Aggregatilineales bacterium; assembly: GCA_044226645.1. Lineage (GTDB taxonomy): Bacteria > Chloroflexota > Anaerolineae > Aggregatilineales > Phototrophicaceae > CFX2. The sequence continues at coordinate 15,821 of JBGAGR010000088.1, read as the reverse complement.
TTGGCGATGGCACGATTGTGCGGTTGGGTGATGCCAGCCATATGGCAGTCGATGTGATCCCCACCGGATCGCTGACTGTAGACATCGCCAGCGGCGTAGGGGGTGTCCCGCGTGGGCGTATTGTTGAAATTTACGGCCCTGAATCCAGCGGTAAGACGACCCTCTGCCTGCATGTCATCACGCAGGCGCAGCGGCGCGGTGGTCTTTGTGCGTTTGTCGATATGGAACACGCGCTTGACCCAACCTATGCCGAGCGAATCGGTGTCAACGTCGAGACGCTCTACATCTCGCAACCCGATACGGGTGAACAGGCGCTTGAAATCACCGAATCGCTGGTACGCTCCGGCGCATTGGATGTGATTGTGGTGGACAGCGTGGCAGCATTGGTGCCGCGTGCAGAAATCGAAGGCGAGATGGGCGATGCCTTCGTTGGTTTGCAAGCCCGTTTGATGAGTCAGGCGCTGCGTAAACTCTCCGGCGCGATCAAGCACTCCAACGCTACTGTTATTTTCACCAACCAACTGCGTGAAAAGGTAGGCGTGATGTTCGGTTCGCCGGAAACGACGAGCGGCGGACGCGCGTTGAAGTTCTATGCCAGTATGCGGCTGGACATCCGGCGCATCCAGAGCATCAAGGTGGGTGGTGATACCGTCGGCAACCGCACCAAAGTGCGCGTGACCAAAAATAAAGTCGCGGCTCCCTTCCGTGAAGCCGAATTTGACATCATGTTCTTCGAGAGTGGCATCAGCAAACCGGGCGAAATCGTTGATCTGGGTGTTGAACTCGGCATCATCGACAAGCGCGGCGCTTTCTTCCGTTACAATGAAGGACTGCTCGGTCAGGGGCGCGAAGCCTCCAAGCAGTTCCTACAGGCCAATCCGGCTGTATCGGATGAGATTGAAGACGCGATTCGGGCGCACTTCGGTCTGCCTCCGGCGATGCTGCCGAGTGGTCGTTAGCGCATACTGAATAATCAGTAACCTCTTGAGGACTGTCTGGTAAAGCGGTAAAGTCGCTGCTCCAGACAGTCCTCATTTTTTATTGGTAAGGATATAGCTGTGTCCGCAGCATCTTTCATCGAGCAGGAACGCGCCAAATGCACACCCGCTTACTGGTTTCTCCCCTTCGATAAGTCTGCCCTCCATGATCGCAGCCTGCGCTGGAAACAGCATTACGGTTTCGAACAGCAGCCTTACACGTCCAACAATGAAGTCATTCCCTATATCGACGGCGCGGCCTACATGAACGCGCTGGCTGTCGATCTGAACCGCATGACCGCGCACGATAAGCTTCTGATGATCGGCTGGCGCTTCAAAAGCGGTATTCAGATCAGCCAAAACGCAAATCTCATCCAGACTATTCAATCTCTGCTGCAAAACGGAGTTGACGTTCGCGCTTTAGTCCACAAAGCGACCATCCCGCCCATCATTAATTGGGATGAGAATCCGTTTCTCAAGAGTATCGTGCTGGCTTTTTTCTACGCTCATCCCTTGGAAAATGAAATCTTCGTCAGCGATCTTAATCAGGCTGGTGGGCAAGCCATTCTGGATGACCAACTGCCGCGCACCCATGAAATGTCCTCACATCATCAGAAGTCGATTGTGTTGAGCATCAATCGAGAATTTCGTGCCTATGTAGGCGGCATCGACCTTGCACCGGATCGTCTGGATACGCCCGACCATCAACGGGAAAGCGCGGAAGAACGCTTCACAGGCTGGCATGACTTACAATGCGGTATCCGAGGCGATGCCGTTCGGCATATCTGGGCGAATTTTGCCGAGCGCTGGAATGATAAAGTCGGGATTTCGGCGAAACCGGAACAGTATACACCGCTCGAAGAATCATCCGCGCCGCCGCCGTCGGCTCAAGCTGCCGGGACGCATCATGTTCAGGTATTACGCACGCTGGCCTGCGATAACACCTTCGGCTTTGCTCCACTTGGAGAGCAAACACTGCGTCATGCTTACGAAAAAGCCATTCAACAGGCCGAGCATTACATCTACATCGAAGATCAATTCCTCTACCACTGCGAAATATCGGATTTGCTCAAGCGCCGTTTGAGCGAAGTCAGCACCCTCCATCTCATCATCGTCACCGCTGTTGAAACCGATTTGCCGCCGCCTTTTAATTGGCATCATTTTTATCTGCGCGATCAATTTTTTGAGAATGTGCTGGATGGTGGAGAATTGGGTGCTTCCAGCCGTGTACATGCTTTCGGCTTATACCAATCACGCGCGGAATCTGCTCCGCCAATCTATGTTCATTCCAAAGTGCTGATTGTCGATGACCGTTACGTTTGCGTCGGCAGCGGCAATGTCAACTGGCGCAGCCTGACCACCGATACCGAGTTGAATATCGGGGTTGTGGATGCGACACTGGTCGAAAGTCAATTGAATGATACTGCTGTCCCGGTCAGCAAATTCGCGCGGGACTTGCGCCTGAAATTATGGGCGGAGCATCTGGGCATGAGTGAGGCCGAATTAGGGCAGCAGAGCCTTGCGGATGCCATTGCCCTGTTCCCGCAATTGCCCGATCAACAAATCGGTCACCTGCGGCCTCTCGTGCGTGACCCCGGCAGACGGCTCACACCTGAAAGCCTCGCTTTGCAGGCCATCCCCGAAGGGCTAGCCGCTTTTCTGCGTTCATTCGTCGAATTCTTTAGTCCGCCTGTAAACGATCAGACCGATCCCCTGCAATCCGGCGATGCTGCCGCTCAATTTTTCTTGCAGGAAATCGATCCGGTTAGTGAATGTGAATCTACGTAGTGCTAGACTGGCGCGGGTTCCATTTCCTTTTCAGGAGGCAGCAATCCGGCGCGATAACGGTCAGCCGCGATGATGGCCTGATCGGCGCTCCAGAATACGCGATCTTCCCCGATATGGTTCAGGATTCCCGCCCGTTGCAGATAGGCGAAAACGGGGTCATTCAAGCCGCTCAGGTAGACCCTCCCATCTTTGGTCTCGACCCGCTGGATGAGTTCCTCAACAGCGGCGATGCCTGTGGTATCCAGCAGGGGAACCGCGCGCATACTCAAAATCACATCTTTAGCGCCGTTCAGATCTTCCATCGCCTGATTAAAGACAGACGATGTGCCAAAAAACAATGGCCCGACGAAATAGACTACCGCGATATGGCTGCCGTTGGTTTGCAGTTCATAGCCTTCTTTGCGCATGGTTTCCGCCGACACCGGACTGACCGTGATGCGTGCCTTGCTGATCTGGAACACGAAAATGACCGCCGATAAGCCCACGCCGATAATGATGGCCTGGGTCAGATCGAGCGCTACGGTAGCAATCATGGTGCTGACGAAAGCGAACATGGCACTCTTGAAGCGGCGGCCAAAAATCTGGCGAATTTCCGCCCAATCATTCATGCGCCATGCCGTCACCGCCAGCACGCCCGCCAGCGCCGCCATCGGGATACGCGCCATAATGGGAGCCAGCACCAGCGCCGCCAGCAGCAGCACCAGCGAATGGATGATGCTCACCACCCGCGTTTTCCCGCCGCTTTTAATGGCTACACTGGTTCGCGCAATTGCGGCTGTCGCCGGGACACCGCCAAAAAACGGGATGATGATGTTGCCCAATCCCTGCGCCATCAATTCCTGATTGGAGGCCATTTTTTGATTGACCATTTTCCCGGCAACTGTTCCGCATAACAGGCTTTCAATCGCACCCAGCGCAGCAATCGACAGCGCCGGAGCAATCAGATCCCCCAGATGCTCCCAGGGAATGGTACTCGGCAGCAGCCGTTGATCGAGGATGATGGTCTGTGGAATAGCGCCAATCGGAGCGATATTCAGATTGAACAGCACGACGACCAGCGTCGCCACAATCAGCCCCAGCAGCGACCCCGGAAAACGTGCGCCCCATTTCTTAGGCCACAGCAGCATAATCGCGATCACCAGCAGGCTGATACCGACTGCCGCCCAATTGGGTGCATAGTCGAAGCGAAAGTATTGGATGAGTTTCAGCAGCGAATTTTCCGCTGGCGCAGTTTTCACCCCCAGCAGATTATCAATCTGACCGATAAAAATAATCAGCGCAATGCCGCTGGTGAAACCGGAGATGACCGCCGTCGGGATAAAGTTCACGATCTGACCGAGGTCAAATACGCCCAGCAGTAAAATGATGACACCCGCCAGCAGACCAGCCACCCACATCCCCTCCAGACCGAAGCGGCCTGCCAGCACGATCAGTACCGCCGACATCGCCCCGGTTGGCCCGGAAACCTGATAACCTGCGCCGCCCAATCCGCCGATCAGAATGCCTGCCAGTATGGCTGTCACCAGACCCGCCGCCGGGGACGCGCCCGACGCGATACCGAAGGCTAAGGCCAGCGGCAGCGCCACCGCCGCAACGGTGATGCCTGCCAGTAAATCCGCGCGAAATGATGCCGCGTTGTAGCCGCGAAATTCGTCCCGCCAAATCCTGAGAAGAGGAGGCGGCGTTAAAACAGACCTCATGGTATGTTCGATCCTTTTTGGATGTCTAGAATGGTTAGGGAATGGACTCGTCACTGACTTGCTGAAGTAGTTCCTGATGACTGATGAGATGGCGGTTGAATATTTCTTTCGCCACATCCATTAGTTCAAAGATCATCGGGTCGCGGGCGGAATAGTAAACAGTCGTGCCTTCTTTGCGCGTATCCACCAGATTGCCACTGCGCAGACGCGCAAGCTGCTGCGAGATGGTGGATTGATCCGCTTCCAGCAAAGCCTGCAATTCGTTGACACTTTTCTCGCCGCTCCGCAAATGTTCCAGAATCGCCAGCCGCGCCGGATGCGCCAGAGTCTTGAAAAATTCCGCCTTAAAACGATGTATCACCTGATTCACGGGTTTGCCTTTGTCTCAATCTGCCACGTCGTAAAAAGCAAATATTCAAATATTTTCATATTCACACATTATCGAAGATTACGAGCGAAATCAAAATCTGTCAAGATAGCAAATAATTTGTACCAACCCTCCCGCGCTTGAGAAGTCATTCACATTCGCTTGAGACTTGGTTTTCTCATATAATCCTTAGCAGAACATCCATCGAACAAAGCCGTGTAAGGCGTTAATATAGACAGAGTGTTTTCCTGCAAATACAGGATAAGTAGTCCCCGTTAGATCGGGCATGGAGCATAGGCGTGGCCTCGTCACTGGTAGGGCGCAAATTAGGCATTTATAAAATTACGGACATGCTCGGTCAGGGCGGCATGGCAACCGTTTATAAGGGGTATCGCGAGGACATTGATCGCTTTGTCGCCATCAAAGTGCTGCCGCCGCATCCCGGTTTAAATCAGGAATTTATTGAACGCTTCAAACTCGAAGCAAAAACGATTGCCCGCTTACAGCACCCGCATATTCTGCCGCTCTACGATTACGGCGCGGAAGATGACATCCTCTATCTGGTCATGGCCTACATCGATGGCGGTTCGCTCGGCACGCTGATTGACCGGGGGCCGCTGCCGCCCAAACAGGTCGAGAATCTGCTGCGGCAAATCGGTGCCGCGTTGGATTATGCCCACCGCGAAGGGGTCATTCATCGCGACATCAAGCCCGATAACATCCTGCTCGATAAAGAAGGCAATGCGCTGCTGGCGGATTTTGGCATCGCCAAATTATCTGGCGGGAGCGCTTCAAATCTGACCGCGACAGGTGGATTAGTTGGCACACCCGCTTATATGGCTCCTGAGCAGGGGCGTGGTGATGAGATTACCGGAAGCGCCGATCTCTACTCGCTGGGGGTGGTGATTTATGAAATGCTGACAGGCAGACAGCCCTACAGTGCTGATACCCCCATGCAGGTCGTCATCAAGCACATGAACGAGGATGTGCCCAGCATTCGCAATGTCGTGGAAGACTTACCAGCCTCTCTCGATCTGGTGTTGCAGCGTGCGCTGGCGAAAAATCCCCAGAATCGCTATAAGACCGCCAGCGAATTTGCCGACGATTTTATCCGCGCTACTCATACCGATGATTCAGTCGCCGGGATGAAACTGGATTCGAAGCGTTCCCCTGACCCGACTATCGTGTTGAATAAGGCACCGGATGCGGCGCGGCCTACTGATCCGACAGTGATGCCGACCATCACTATTCAACCTTCGCCGTATGGCAATCCGTTGGTTCTCCTGGGTGGGTTCGCCATTATTGCGATCTTAATCGTGGCAGTGGTTGTGCTGCTGCTGAACAATAACAAAAACGATGGTGATGTCGAAGCCATCGCTACAGAAACCCCCAAAGTAGTTGCAGTGGTCGAGGCCACCGCCATACCCGTGCCCACTTTCGGACGGCTGAGTTTCAGCACGACCAGCAAGTTGGGCGATACGGTGACGGTGCAGGTGCAGAATCTCACGCCGCCCAATCAGGGTGAGGTGTATGCCGCGTGGCTGGAAAATACAGTCGATGGCAGTGTGCTTAAATTGGGTGAACTCACCCTCGATGCGCTGGGCAGCGGCGTGCTGACTCCTTACATTGACAGCGAAGGGCGTATTCTTCCGGCTTTTTTCAATGCGCTGACGCTCACGCGCGAAAAACCGGGTGCCGAAAAACCAGCCGGGGCAGTGGTCTACAGTGCCAGTGTTCCGCCGGAAGTCTCGCAGGCATTGAACGCCATTTTTATCACCTCGCCGGATGGAATCGCTGTGTCCCGTCTGCAAAGCTCCGATTACAATGCGCCTACAGGGGGCGGTGATACCGCTGGTCTGCTGGACAGCGCCCTGGGTGAAGGCAGCAAAGCACAGCAGCACGCGGGATTAGCGCAAATCGCCGCCCGTGACAATAAAAATGTCGGCAGTATGCATACCCACAACGAACACACCATTAACATCGTGCTGGGCACTCTGGATGACTACGACGGTGACGGAACCAAACAGAATCCGGGCTTTGGCGTAGGCGTGGTGCATCTGGTCGATGTGATGAATACCCAACTGGAAGCCGCCATCAACGCGCCCGGAAGCAGCCCAACGCTGCAAAGCTCGCTGGAGATTATCCGCATCTGCCTGGATAATACGCTGCTGCGGGTGGATAAGCTGGTTGGGCTGGAGAAACAAATGCTGGCTGCCAGTGACATTGATGATACGGTTTTGCAGTATGCCAAAGATTCTGCCAATACGGCCACTCAACTGATGAACGGCTTCGATGACAATGCTAATGGACAGGTTGAACCCTTCGAGAATGAATGCGGTTTGCAGCAAATTCAGACCTACGGCCTGCTGGTCAGTTCGATGAGTCTGGTAGAAGGGCCGCTGGCAGGGTCATGAGATTTAATAGAAAGATCGCTATGGGCGGTAAATTTTACAGCACGCTTTTGGGAATCGCAGTCATTGCAGCGGCTCTGGTGGGTTGTGCGCCACAGGCACAGGACACCCCTCCACAGTCAACCTTTGTGCCACAGCCACGCGATGTCCCGACGCAGGCTCCCCCCATCTGGATTGAAGCCGGAGCAGAAATTACGCTGGCGAATGCCTCCCAGATCAGCTATATCGGACGGCTGGACGCACTGGGGACACCCAGTACCATTTTCGCCTATGCCTTTTCGCCAGATAACACCCGCCTGGCAGGCTTGAATAATGAGCAGCTCATCGTTTGGGATTTAATCACGGGTCGGCAGATTTTCAGTACCGCCCGTCAGGATACCCAATTTGTCTTTTATGGGGCGGACAAGGCCGAGGTCTATACGGTTGATTCAACTGGCTTAATTCGCATCTACAATGCCGATACCGGGCAGTCCAAAACTACCATTCAGGGTCAGGATGATTTCAACAATACAGTGGCCTATTATGGCGATCAGGGCTGGCTGGCGCTGGGCAGTCTCAAAGGGACGGTCAAAGTGTGGGATGTGGCGGCGCGGCAGTCGCTTGTCACCATTCAGGCACACAATTTGCAGATCACCTGTCTGGGCTTTTCAGCCGATGGTGAACAGTTGGCAACAGCCAGTGATGATTTGACCATCAAAATCTGGAATTGGCGCACCAAACAAACTGTCGCGGCGGCGCAGGCTGCGGCTCGTCATCTGGTTTTCTCGCCGGATGGAACGCAGCTTGCTGCTGGCGAAGTGGACAAGACAACCCTCTGGAATACGGCTGACGGAAAATTGCTGCAAACATTGAACACGCTTCCCGGTTCAACCGATGTCCTCATTTATTCCCCGGATAATCAATATGTGGCGAATGCGGGTTCGGGTGCTCCCAACATGACGGTGTGGGATACAAAGACCGGAGCCTTGGTGAATACACTGCCTGCTGTGGGTGGCGATTCGACCTCAGCGGCTTTTTCGCCCAACGGCGACTTGCTGGTGACATCGGTGCTGGGTGGGGATACTGTTACCCTGTGGGATGTCAGCCAGATTCAGTCGGCGGATTTGCCCCATGCGGATTTGCCTGTCGGGACACGTCAAATCCTCTACAGCGATTGGACAGGTGACGGATTTTCGCTGGTGCTGGTCGATGCAACTGGCCCCATTCAGATATGGGGCATCCCTTCGCAAGCGCCAACCCCTACAGCGGCAGGGGGTTAAGGCGCTCGCGGCGGCAGTTCACCGATCAGGATGATGGCGTATGGGCCGTGTGTATCCTGCGAATGACTGGTCATTTGCAATCCAACAGCATCCGGGTTGAGGGGAGTCAGCACCAGACCGGCATCTGAGCGATCCCCAATATACGAAATCGTGCCGCTGTCGCCATTATGCAAGGTGACACCCACGCCAACCAGCGACGGAATGCTGCTGCAATCTCCCCGTCCAGCATCATCACACGACTGGCTCTTGTCAACCGTGCTCAAAAATGGATCGAGACGGCTGTTCTCGCCTGCGATCATATAGGCGGTCATACTGGTGGTTTTTGCCGCCAGTGGGCCGATGCGTACATCCATGTAATCAATATCGTCTTTCGGCTCAATCGCGAAGCCTTCGAATACAGCGATATAACGCCCCGGCAGCCCATCCTGACTGCCTATCGTCACGGTCAGCAGACCCATCTTGTCGGCATTGGTGACGAGAAGCTGTGAAACATTGCCCTGCGTATCCTTCGTGACGGTCTGGGTATCCTGACCGGGCAGAGTATAAGTATCCCCGATGGTGAATTCAGCATCGGTGTTGCAGACTTCAAAAGGCTCGGCAGTGCTGGCATCAAAATTGAGCCGGATCACCGGGCGGAAACCATCCAGCCCGTAAACAGTGATGCGATGCCCTAAACCGGCTGCCGGGTCTTCCTCAAAACTGATGGTCGCGGCAGTGGTGACTTCGTAGGAGGCATCCTTACAACGGAAAGTCACATCCTGATACGGGTTAATGCTGGTGACGGGGCTGTTGGCACGTCGCAGGCGCAGGCTGTAGGAGCCGGTGGAGGTGCCGTTTATATTGCCGACCCGTGTCGCCACAATCGTGTAATGCCCCCCTTCGGGAATCACATATTCCAGCGTGATGGTCGCATCCGGCGCGCCATCTTCACTTTTTGCCACCAGATCGCCCGACCCGTTGAGGATGCCAATCAGCGGCTCAAGGCCATCGCTGGCAGCCATATCGATGACCAGATCATCCCCTGTACTCGCCTCGATTGTCCACCAGTCATAAAATGCATTTGATGTTAAGGTATCATGCACAATATCGTCGTAGTTAATATCCAGCACCGTCGGGTTGTCATCCGACTGCGCGAATACAGGCACCGCCAGCAGCAGAAAAAGAAGCAGCATAAAACCGGATTTATGGCGCACTCGTGACCCCTTGTTCCCGATCTTTGCGAATGGAGGCATAGGCTTCCTCTAACGAACCCACAATGACGAGTTTCCCGCTGGCTTGATTGCCATAGACGCGCGTGAAAATAGACACAATCGCACGCGCGAACGAATTGGTGTTGACGAAGATATTTAACCCGATATTGGTCGGCATGATGCGAATAGCGCGTTGAAAGTGCGGCATACCCGAACCGGATGGTTTTCGTGACCCCGGAACATGATTATGAATCAGGTCTACACGATGTTCAACCGTCTTCATCATCTCCACAATTTCTTGCAGACTTTCGTGAAACTCTTCCCATGTCCATTCGCCCTGACCTTCCGAACGAATGATGGTTTTGGCTTCGTTGTCCCAATAGATGTTAAGTGACATTCTACACCTCTTGTGCGGGATCGCCTTAATTCGGGATTCTCATCTGGGGCAGCGTAAATATCATTGATTGGAATCCATTATAACCGGAATCAAACAGGGAGCCTTAATGCTCCCTGTGAAACCGCCTCAATACTGTTGGCGATATTACTTAACTTCGACGACCGCGCCTTCGGCTTCCAGCTTGGCCTTCGCGTCGTTGGCGGCATCTTTGCTGACACCTTCAACCACGTTCTGGGGTGCGCCTTCGACCAGATCCTTGGCTTCTTTCAGGCCGAGGCTGGTGAGGGTACGAACGACCTTAATGACGTTGATCTTCTTCGGGCCACCGTCCTTCAGGACGACGGTGAATTCGGTCTGTTCTTCTTCAGGTTCAGCAGCGGCAGCCGGTGCGGCACCAGCGGCAGCAGCCATCATCACGGGTGCAGCCGCAGCGGCGGTCACGCCCCACTTTGCTTCCAACAGTGATTTCAGTTCAGCGGCTTCCAGAACGGTCAGCGCGCTCAGTTGATCGACCAGATTATTCAGGTCTGCCATTGTGGTTTATCCTCTCAGAGTCTTGTTTTTTCGGTATAAGTTGGATTTCAGATTGAAATCCGGTGGCGGACAAGCGTCCACACAAATCAATCCAGTTAGGCCGCCTCGTTCTTCGAGACGTAAGCCTGTAGTACCTGCGGCACACCGGCCACAGCCGCGTTGATAACACTGACCAGACCAGCAGCCGGTTGGCTGATGAGTCCAGCGAGTTGTGAACGCAGTTCGTCCAGCGAAGGCAGGTTGCTGACGGTTTCGACCTGGCCTGCATTCAGCAGACTGCCGCTCATCACGCCGCCCTTAATTGTGAATAAGTTTTCGTAGTCTTTCACAAAGCCCAGCGTGACCTTCGCCACCTGCGGGAAATTCGCTGCGCCAAAGACGACACCTGTCGGCCCTTCCAGAATATCTTCCGGCACAGGCCAACCCGCATTTTGCAGCGCAATTTTGAACAGGGTATTTTTGGAAATCATATAGGTTCCCTGTACTTCGCGCAGTTTGGCGCGCATCTGTGCTACCTGCGCCACTGAGATACCCTTAAAATCGGCAAAAACGACTCCGGTAGCCTGACCGAGCAGTTCGCCATAGATTCCAACGAGTTCTTCTTTCCGTTCGCGTGATATTGCCAAGCGCTTGTTCCTCCTTTCCGTAAAAATTTTAGTCGTTAGTTATTAGTCCTTAGTTGTTAGTTGAAATCGCGCGCTGAGGCACAAGACTTTTACTAAAAACCAATCACCAAAAACGAACAACTGGCAACAAAAAAGCGGCTCCGCACAAGGCGAGGCCGCCATCTTTAACAATGGTATCGGTATCCCTCACCTCGGCAGGAAATTAAGCGGATGCACCTGCTGTCTGTGGTAAAGCAACTTGGTTGTTGATGGGCGAAATTGTAGCAGAGCGCGATGTGAGCGGCAAGGGTTGAAACAGCTAGAAGTGGAACAATGGGAGATGTTTTGTAGGGGCGCATCGCGATGCGCCCTGTCAAACACAATCTATGGCTTGGAAATAATCATCGCGCTGGCGGGTTCACCGCTCACGACCTCGAAAGCCTTCTCAAGCAGTTCATCGCGTCCGGCAGCGACACCAGCTAAGGTACGCTCAATCGGCACATCCGGCAGCACACCCACTCCCATCAGCGGTGAACCATCGAACTTGGTGACACGCAGCCCTGTCCAGGAAGTATAAAACCCACCGGGCAGACTCATAGAGACAATATCGCCATTAGTCCCCGCGCTCGGCGCACCAACGATTTTTCCAAGGTGATACCCTTCCATAATCCCCATGATGGATTCGGCATAACTCACCGTGCCATTGGCATTGATGAGCCATGCAATATTGTCCGTCAGACGCGGCTCGGCAGGTTGTACCCAAGGGTATGTCACGTCAATGAGCTGAATATTGGCATGATCGGGATCGGTCACGACAGGCAGCCAGAACGGTGCTGTGTTTAAAACCTTATCGGTTAAATGCCCTAAAAGCTCGATGACACCGCTATCCGGTGGATAACCACGCATATCAAATACAATGCCCTTTGCCTGCTTCAGTAAATCCATTGCCCCCTGAATATCGGCCTTGTGAGCGCGACTCAGGTCAAGGTAGGCGATTCCCCCACCCAAATCGGCGCTAAGCGGCGGGCGATTTTCCCGCATCCAGCCCGGATTGCGTACCACATAAGCCACATCCAGCGTATAAGGTTCTGTGCCGGAAAAGGGTTTGATTTCAAGCTGAATTGTCTTGTCATTTTGACGGGCTGACATTTCGAGTAGCGCATTGTAGAGGCCATAGCCTTTTTTAGGCGAAATGAGTTCAAGATGCTGCTGAATTACATCCATCGCAGGCTGACCGTTAATCGCGGTAATGACATCGCCAGATCGCAGCGGCGGCTTATCCGTGAGCATTGTGGTGATGGTCAGTTGATTTTCAATCACATCCCAGGTAAACGGCAGCGTGCCCGGAGGTGGTTTAGGTGCATCCGGTTGTGTGGTAAAAGTGTGCCCGTCACCCAACTGTGCCATCATGCGGCGGAGCGCGACCAGTGCGGCAGCATCATCTGGGGCTTGTGAGGCATTGACCAGCGCTTCCCGCAGTGCCGCCTCCCAATCAACGTCCGATGTATCCCAGTATGTCCAGAAATACTCTATCGCATTCCAGGCTTTGACAACAGCCGCAAGGTAGACATCCCGTTTATCGGTTGCATTGACATTCCGCGCAGGGACAGGGACATGCGGCAGTGTGCCGGATGCGTCACTATAAATGGCAAGGGGAATCATTGCCGAAACGCCCCCTCCAAGATCAGCAATGTAAGGCTGGGACGGATCATGTACTGCAACTGACAGGGGTGGAGTCATCCCACGCACCCAATCGTTATCGTTGAATTCCACGCTTTTTGCGCCGATTGCGGTCTCAATCCTTGTACCAGGCCAGAGTTCAGTATCTCTACCTGCTCCCGCTACGCGCATGGGGATATGCACCCACATGGTGAGAGAAGCAGCGTCAGCGGGCGGTGTTTGTAATTCTGCCGGGACTTTAAATGCCGCCTCACTGGGAAAAACTTGTACCAGCGGTGCATAAGGCGTAAACAGTCTATTCAGTTGTTCGGCAAGTTGTACTGCATCCGCCGCAGCTTCCACCGACTCGATATTTTGTATCGTAAAAGTATCCCAATCGGTCTTTGCGGCAACATCGCCCGGATAAAAATAGCGCACATAACCGACCAGTTTCGTAAATGCCACCACATTATCCAGCGCACGTCCCTGCAATGGCTGTGAATCCTGTGCCGATACCCCGCTGCCCAAAGACAGTAAAAGAATAAGTGCCAGTCCTGAAAAGGCTTTGAACATCATTACCTCCAAAGAATATTAGCAACACAGGAATATACGTGCTGTTTCCCTGAAGGTTGTATTTACTGGGCAAAAAATGTCATAAAGCGGTCCATCACGATATCCGGGCGATCCATCGTGAGCGTGTGACCACCATCCGGCACAATCTCGGTTTGCACGTTGGCGATCAGGCGTTGGGCGCGTTCGACCGTGCGCTGAGCAGAAACAGTTGAATCATACGCACCCATCAGCACATACACAGGGGCGCTAATCCGTTTTAGCTCATCATCACTGAGATAACCCGGCGAACCGAGCATCCGGTAATGGCGAAACATGAGCGCCATGCCCTGCGCCATGCGTTCGTGCGCGGCACTAAAGGGGACATTCGGCGCGCTGACGGTACGGACGAAATTGCGCCCTGTAGCCGGACTGGGATAAATGAAGGCTGGAAGCGCCGCTAAAAGGAATTTCCAGCCCGGACGCGCCAGTGACATGACCCCCGCTGTCGAAATGGCAAAGGCTTTCATGACCCGCTGCGGCGCGAACGAGGCGATTTTGAGCGTGAGATAACCACCGCCTGAAATACCGGAGACATGAGCTTGTTCGATGTTCAGCCCATCAAACAGATCAACGATCCATTCGCCATAGGCATCACCCTCCACCGAGGGACGATTCGGCGCACTGCGTCCTGACTGCCCGATAGTATCTGGCGAATACAGGCGGAAATGCTGCGTGACAACGGATAAATCCAGTTCGTCCCGTGTACCGCAGGCGCTTCCGTTCCAGCCGTGAAAGAAAAACAGAGGCGGCGCATCTTCACGTCCCGCGATGACGACGTGCGTTTCACCATGTCGGGTTTTTACATAACGCGATTCGGTAGGAACCGGCCAACCGCGCAGCCCTTCATCATAACTCGCCATCATGATGCGGTGACTGGCAGGCGATTTGTACAGACTGGAATTATCGATCATCAGTACACTTTCCCTTTAAGTGTAAAATTTCACATACTATAAGCATAACGCATCCTGCGTTGTGTGGATGTGCTGCTTCACTCATTGATTGAGAATACGCTACAATGAATCGTACATCGCATCTTGAGAACGAAGGTTAACTGTTTAATGCCGCGTTTACCCCATCCCAACAGTTGGTACACCGTCGCTTTTTCCGATGATCTGCCGCCCGGTAAAGTGATAACCCGTCGCCTGGTCGGGCAGGATGTTGTGCTGTATCGCACCCAATCCGGTCTTGTCCGTGCGGTAGAACCATTTTGCCCGCATCTCGGCGCACATTTCGGCTATGGCGGCACTGTCGAGGGTGAGGAACTGCGCTGCCCCTTTCACGCTTTCCGCTTCGATACTGAGGGAGCCTGCACTGCTACCGGATACGGCACGAAACCGCCGCCTAAAGCGCGTGTCAAGCATTGGGTAGTGCGGGAAAATAACGGCCTGCTCATGCTCTGGTTCGACAGCCACGATTGTCCACCGGAATGGGAAGTCCCGGCGCTCGATCAGGAAAACTGGTCGCCCTTATTTCATCGCACCTTTCCACTGAAAGATCATCCGCAGGAAACGGTTGAAAATGGCGTGGACATCGGACATTTCGGCATCGTACACGGTTACTCGGACATTGAAATGCGCAGCGATCTGGTCGCGGAGGGTGCCTTTTTTCAGGTCGGCTATGCTGCCCAGCGTCCGATGCCCCTTTTGGGACGATTTGGCGCGAAAGTCCAATTTGAGTTTGATCTGAATATTCATGGACTCGGCTTTTCGCTGGTCAAAGTCCATGTACCCCGCTTTGGACTGGATACCCGCTTATTCGTGCTGGCGACACCCACCGAAGACGAAAAAATCGATCTGCATCTGGCCTTGAGCATCAAAAAGCTGGAGAGCGCAGCCAGCATTCACCCGGCCTTATTTTTCCTGCCGACGGGCGCGTTAAGTTACCTGATCGGCTACATCATTCATGCCAGTCTGGTGAACGACGCTGGACAGGATTTCCCCATCTGGGAGAACAAACGCTATTTGCGACAACCCGCTTTAGCCGAAGGCGATGGCCCCATCGGCAAATTCCGCCAGTGGTCGAAGCAGTTTTACTATGATCTGCCACAGGCAGTACAAGTTGCAGATGATTTTTGAGCGAATCCAATTACGAGAAATACGCATTCAAGGGTAGGTTTTTACCGATACCCCACAAATCCATTTTGACCCTAATAGCCCCGCTGCCGAGTGCTCCCCCTTTCTCTATCGGTACTCCGAATGGGGAAAGATACCGTCTTGAAAGTCAAGTGGGAGAGACAGCCAGATGGTTGGGATTAAAAGGCTGACCGGATTTGAGAATACCAAAAGCCAGATGCAAAAGTTTACGCATGACGGCGACAATCAC
>JBGAGR010000087.1:0-25804 GCA_044226645.1 Aggregatilineales bacterium | reverse complement strand
CCACCACCCACTTTAAGTTAGAACATTCATACCGAAAAGTTTACCAAAAGTTCACCCTTTCACTCCCGATTTCTGCTACCCTGAATCTAACTCGTGTGATGTTGTCTTGTCCTGTCTTGTACCTGAAACCTTGCGCCTCGCGCCTCAATACGACAAGCGCGACAACGCAACAAGGCAATCTGGTGACTGTGGACACAGCACTCAGCACAGGCCGGGAAATGGCGCACCGCCATAACCATTGCTTTTTGAGGGAAAGTCTTCCCTCACCATTTGTCCGCCATTTCCGCCATGACACGGGAGCATATGGTGGAACCATGCCGCCAATAGTGGCGCTGGTAAGAACTATAGACTGAAAACGGATGACTATCGACTTGAAATGCCGCATCGACAACAATTGTCCGTACAACAACGGCGACATTTCCCCGTACAAATGTCGCCGGGGCGACAATTCCGACATCACCTTCATGTTCATCGCATATGAAGGTGATGATGATGAAGCTTTTGTCTTAAACCTTGAACCTTGTATCTTGTACCTATAAGCTGATTTCGTCTTTTTACTAACAACTAATAATCAACAACCAATTACTATCCATTCGCCAGCCATGCGAGCTGTTCCGGCGTGAGTTTGAGACTCAGTGCTTCCAGATTGGCCTGAAATTCCGCCGGGGTATTGCACCCCACCAGCCCGAACAGGTTCATCGGTTGGTTCAGCACATAGGCCGTCGCGATTTGCGGAATGCTCATACCCGTTTCATGAGCAAGCTGCTGGACACGATCCAGCCGCTGGAAATTCGGCTCGACACAGTAGGTGGTCACGCACAGCGCGTCGAAGTATTCCGTAAACTCGCTCAGGTTATCCCGCCGGAATCGCCCGGAGAAAAAGCCGCCCGCCAGACTCGACCAGGCAAACACCGGCATCTGATTTTGCTCGTACCATGCCCGCGCAGCCTGGTCATAGCTGATGCTGATGCATCCTTCCCAGGGCGCTTGCACCTGTTCCGCCAGACTAAAATTCGGGCTGCTGAAGGTAAAAGGCGTTAACTTATGGTGTGCGGCGTATTCATTGGCTTCAATAAGCCGTTCAACTGACCAGTTCGACCCGCCGAAAGCGTGAATCCGTCCTGCTCGCAAATGCTCATTCAGCACTTTCACAATCGGCCCAACCGGGAATTCCGGATCATCGCGATGAAGCAGGTACAGGTCAATGTAATCCGTCCCCAGACGTTCCAGCGACTCATGCACATCCGAGTCAATGTCTTCCGGTGTCACCCGCTTCTGTCCATCTATCGGGTGCGCACCCTTGTCGATAATCACGATTTTGTCGCGAACGCCGCGCGAATTCACCCAGCGTCCGAAGGTCTTTTCGACATCACCTCGCCCGTATACATGGGCCGTATCGAAG
The DNA here is from genome assembly GCA_044226645.1 of Aggregatilineales bacterium. Classification (GTDB taxonomy): domain Bacteria; phylum Chloroflexota; class Anaerolineae; order Aggregatilineales; family Phototrophicaceae; genus CFX2. The sequence goes on along the minus strand of JBGAGR010000087.1, from coordinate 24,402 downwards.
GTCGTGCAGCCCATTCCGTAGACCGCGTCCAGCAGATCAAAACTGCGTGCTTCTTCCTTTGAGTTAATCATGATCGTGCCCTGCACCAGCCGCGAAATCGGCTTATCAATACCCGCTATGTTTGCGTATTGCATCATCGTGTCCATCTCCACCCCACCTCTAATCGTGTAAACACATCCCAGCCAAAGCTTTGATAAAAACGCCCTGCGCCGCGTGCCTCGTCTGCCGCGTCCACGCACAGGGCAATCCGGTCACATCCAGCCATCCGTAACCAGTCTACCGCGTGGCGCACCAGCCATGTCCCAACGAACTGATTACGCCATTCCTCATGCACATACAGCTCAGTCAGTTCTGCCCAACCACGCATGGCTGGCAAATCGCCGCCTTCGGTCAAATCCGCCAAACACTCGCACCAGCCAATTTCCTGCCCATTTAACTGCGCCGAAAATCCGATGCCTCTATCGCTGCGAATTCCACGCTTGCAAATTAGCCCTGTAATCGGTGGCGCATCAACTCCAGTGTCACGCAGCCGTCCACCGAAAAGCGCTTCCTTGCGCGATGGTTGAAATCCTGCTCCCCGAAATAAATGCAAAATGTGAGGCCATGCATCCGAAATATCCGCGTAGAGCGGCATGGGAAGCCCATTATTCCAGGCGAATACGTGCGGCGTGTTCCAGTCCGTCATCTGTTCCTGACAGGCATTGAGCAAAGCAAGCGCGGCCTCCGCATGTTCAGGCCACGCCAGCAGCCAGCTTATATCCCCCACGCCCCGGTAATGCTCGCCGACTTCATCCCCTGTACCATAACGCAATAAATGAGCGACTCCAACGACCCGCTGACTTTCCAGCGCGCACAGCGTTTTGCGCTCGACCACCCAGGGATCAATCACATACTCGCCCGGATTACGATGCATTCCCGCTTCAATACGTGCGGCGGGCAGCGCCCATCCCGGAATAACCGCGCCGATATGGTAATTGACCAGAACGCTCACCTGCTCCAGAAAATTATGCTCATACGGGAGGATTTCGATCATTATTGTTCCATCGGATATTTCAATCCCCACTGGGCGCGAAGGGTGTCCATCGTGTTGATAATCGCCAGTGATTCATCCAGTGTAATGACTTCACTCTGCAATTTACCTTCGCGCAGGCAGCGCCCGACCTCAGCCGTTTATCATAGTTATAACCATTACCGGTAGGGCAAATCATCGATTTCATCCGGTTTGCCATTGACCGAAAGGCCAGGCTGTGTCCATGCCACCAATCGGGCAGGCGAATCAAGCTCTTTGTCCCGGCGATACGCGCTTCCTGCGCTGCGTGTTCGTGCGAACTGCCGATGAAAGTAACGCCAGTTGTCCTTTGGGAAACCGAGGATAGCCGCTCTGTTCATCAACGCCCGCTTGACCGAGCGCCGCCTGTGACATGATGCGCGAGGGAGTCCCGAACAGCATATGCGCCAGCGCTACCGGATACACGCCCACATCCATCAGGCTGTTGCCGCCGTTCGCCGGATTGAACAAACGCCCCTTCCGGATTGACCGAAGTACGGAAGCCAAAATCCGCCGTGAGCATCCGCACTTCACCAATCGTTCCGGCAGCGATGATTTCACGGGTGCGCACCAGCGTCGGCAGAAAGCGCGTCCACATGGCTTCCATCAGAAAGATTTTCCGCGCCCTGGCGATCATCTTCTGACGCCGCTGTTGATCGCGAACGGGCTTTTCGCACAGCACGGGTTTGCCAGCGTCAAGGCACATGAGCGTATTTTCGCAGTGCAGGTTGTGGTGTGCCGATGTAGATTGCGTCCACATCCGGATCACTCGCCAATGCTTCATAACCGGCATGGCGGCGGATGTTAAATTGTGCAGCGAAACGATCTGCTGCTTCCTGTGCGTGACCCTACCGCCGCGATTTCGACATCCGACAGGCGGTTAACCCGGTTGCAAATTTTTGGGCGATTGACCCTGTGCCCAGAATCCCCCAGCGAATTTTGTCTGCCATCCTGATGATGTTCTTCAGCATTGTTAAAGGGCTGAATGTGCATCGAAATCAGGATTTTGGCAACTGGGAAGAGTCGTTAGTGGTTAGTTCAGCCGGGTCAACTGCGTGAGCGCGAGTCCATTTATTGCCCGCTGCACCAGCGGCGGAACCGATGGCAATGGTCATGGGACGCATGTCGCCGGGACAATTGGTGCGCTGGATAACGGTATCGGCTCAGTCGGTGTCGCGCCGGGAGCGCGGCTGTGGGCAGTGCGTGTTTTGAATAATCAGGGCAGCGGCTATACCAACCAGATCATCGCCGGAATCGACTGGGTACGGCAAAATGCCGCCAGCATCGAAGTCGCCAATATGAGTCTGGGCTGCGAATGCACCAGCGCCGCACAAAACACCGCCATCACCAATCTGGTGAACGCCGGGGTAGTGGTCGTCGTGGCGGCAGGGAACAGCGACAAGAATGCATCCACCTTCAGCCCAGCTAATCACCCGGATGTCATCACCGTTTCTGCACTGGCGGATTTTAATGGTCTGGCGGGTGGCGGCGCTGCTTCGACCTGCCGTGTCGATCAGGATGACACGCTGGCCGATTTCAGCAATTGGGGCAGTCCGGTGGAAATCGCCGCGCCGGGAGTCTGTATTTATTCGACATGGATGGGCGGTGGATATAACACCATCAGCGGTACAAGCATGGCCTCGCCGCATGTCGCCGGAGCAGCCGCTTTGCTGGCAAGCCGCACTAATCCCAATAATCGCACCGATGTCCTTAACATCCGGCAAGCCTTAATCAACGCCGGGAATTTCAATTGGACGGATGATTCCGGGGACGGTATTAAAGAACCGCTGCTGGATGTGAGCAATACGACAGTATTCAATCCGGTCACGGTAGCGGGTTCGACCCCGTAACAGCGATAGCAGGGGAGGATACATGTCCTCCCCTGTAAATTCCTCAACATCTTTGCGTGGTCTCTGCGGCTTCGCGGTTTGCCTTCTGGTTTTTTATGTTATCCACCACGTAATTATTGTCCCGCAAATTCCTCTCGAAGTACATCTTATCCGAACAGAATCTGATTTTTGTTTGAACCCCTGTAAACAGTGGTTTGTATTATGCATAGAACAAAACGACCTCGCGTCTACCCTTTACAGTCACCCGACTAAAGGCTTGTAAAGGATAGCGAACGAGGCCGAGCCTGTGCAGAACGGAGGCGCTCTTACGAGTACCTACCGACCTGTATGCTTAAGCTGTTTTCATTATAAGCGTATTATCAAAAAATATCAATATTACGCGACCTACAACCGGAAATGGCTTCAGTAGATTGATGTACCTGTTCTGCACAGGCAAGCCCATAGACACATGGGCTTCACGATCATTTATCAGTCTTAAGGAGTAAAGTGATGAAGCGTTTCCTGTTTCTACTCGCTGGCGTACTGGTCGCTGCCCTGCTGGTTGCGCCAGTTTTCGCCCAGGATGAAGGCCCCGGCCCCGGCGCTGCCACCCCGATTATTAATCCTAACCTCGGCAACGATATTGCGACCTTGAACCCCATCATCACCAGTGATGGCCCATCGGCTGCGGTAGAAGCTCGTCTCTATCCGACTCTGGTTGGTGTTGACGTTCGCACCTCAAATTTTGCGGTGTCCAGCCTGACAGCACCCGCCGCGCTGGCAACCGATTGGTCGATTTCTGAAGATGGTCTGACCTATACCTTTAATCTGCGCGATGATTGGAATTGGAGCGATGGAACCCCCATCACCGCCGCCGATTATAAATATGCCTTCGATGCCATCAACAGCGGCGAAACCAGCTCACCACTGACCTATGTGCTGGATACCATCGACAGCGTGGATGTCAAGGACGATCACACCCTGCTGATTCACATCAAGTCAGTCGATTGCTCGGCTTTGAGCAATATCAACGCCGTTCCGGTTGTGCCTGCCCATGTTTACCAGGCGCAGTTCCCCGCCTTCAAGGATATGAACGACGCGACGGACTTCAACATGAATCCCCCTGTGACCGCTGGTTCATTCAGCTTCGCCAATTTCCGCCCCGGCGAACAGGTCACGCTCAAGGCGGATCAGAATTTCCCCGATGCACATCTGGGTTATGTCGCGCCAGAGGGCTGGATTTATAAGAATATCGCTGATGAAAACCTGATTTTGGAGCAATTCAAAGCAGGCGAAATCACCATCGGTACCGCGCCGGAAGATCGCCAGAACGAACTGCGCGACATGGGCAAGAACGGCGAAGCTCAGGTCTATGAATATCCCACCAACAACCTGCGTTTCATCAGCTTTAACATGGGCGATCCCACGAATCCGGTCAATGGTCTGGACGATCAGGGCAACCCGATTGACCAGGGACACCACCCGATTCTGGGCGATGTGAAGGTTCGTCAGGCGCTCATGTATGCCATGAACTGGCAGGAATTGAACGACAAAGCGATGGGCGGCGAAGGTGTTCAACTGGCTGGCCCGTCACTTCCCGCTTCATGGGCATTCAATAAAGACCTCGCGCCCTATCCGTTCGATCTGGACAAAGCCAACCAACTGCTGACCGATGCAGGCTGGATTGACGACGACAACAATCCCGACACCCCGCGCATCGCTAAGGGTGCCGCGTATGCTAAAGACGGTACACCGCTGGCCTTCAAGCTGGAAACCAATGCCGGTAATGTCGCCAGTGAAAGCATCGGCGTACTGCTGCAAGACCAGTGGAAGAAAGCCGGTGTCGCGCTCGATTTCCAGACCATTGACTTCAACGTGCTGGTCGAAAATCTGCAAGGTCAGACTTACGACGCGATCATGCTGTTCTGGGGCTACAGCACCCCGGATAATCCCGAAGACCTGCGCGCGAACTACGATCCGCATAACGACGTGATCGGCTCCGGCTTCAATGTCACCTCCTACAACAACCCCGAAGTCAACGCCCTGATGGATCAGGCCAAGACCCTTCCCGGCTGCGACCAGACTGAACGCGCCAAACTGTACGGACAGGTTCAGCAAATCCTGCACGACGATGTGCCCTGGATTTGGGTCAACAGCAATATCGCGGTTGTCGCTGCGCCTGCCAATATGGCAAACTGGGATCCGACTGTCATTTCCCGTCAGTGGAATGAAGATGCCTGGTTCCTCCCCAGCGCCAACTAAAGTGCAGTAACTCATGTGAGAGGCAAGACACACCTTGCCTCTCTTCTTCCCTTTCGTGACTTTTAGCGCGTTCATGCAGGTTGTGAATTATGGTCAAATATGTTCTACGCCGTCTCGTACAGGCAGTTCCCACCTTTTTTGGTATCACCTTGCTGGCTTATATCCTGATGACCGCCGCACCGGGTGGGCCGTTAGGGGTGCTGTATTTCGGCAGCCCCAAAATGAGCGAAAAGCAGAAACAGGACTTAGCCGTCAGTCTGGGGGTCAATGACCCGGTTTATGTCCAGTATTTGCGCTGGTTGCTCGGTGATGACTGGATGCGCTGGGATAGCAACGGCGATGGCATAGCCGACCATTCTTTCCTCATCCCGCTGGACGCGAATGGCGACGGTGAACCCGAACCGCCCGGAACCCATCACGGTGCGCTGCGGGGTGATTTCGGTAACTCGTTTTTCAGCAAACGTCCCGTTCTGGATGTACTGGCGGAGCGCGTAGTCCCCACGCTCGAACTCGGCATTTCGTCACTGGCGGTAGCATTGGCGATTGGCATTCCGCTCGGTATTCTGGCGGCCGTGTGGCGCGGCGGATTTTTCGATAATTTCACCCGTGTGACAGCGGTTGTATTCACTGCCATTCCCAGCTTCTGGCTGGGGCTGGTTCTCATTCTGGTATTCGGGTCAGAACTTAAATTACTGCCGCTGGGCGGACGCTGTAAAACCACTCTGGACGATAGCTGTCCGCCTATCTACATGCGGCTGGATTATCTCATCCTCCCGGTTTTTGTGCTGGCGACACAGGCTATCGCCGGATACTCGCGTTTTACCCGCGCCTCGATGCTGGATGTCATCGGACAGGATTTCATCCGTACTGCACGCGCCAAAGGACTTTCGAATCGCACCGTATGGTTCAAGCACACGGCCCGGAACGCCCTCATGCCGATTGCGACATTTCTAGGGCCATCCTTAACCGGATTGCTGGCGGGGGCGGTCATCACCGAAACGATCTTCTCCTATCCGGGGTTGGGACGCGCCCTGACCCAAGCGGCGATACAGCGCGATTATCCGGTCGTCATGGCAGCCACCATTTACGCCGCCATCGCGACCATTCTGGGCTTCTTAATTTCCGATATTCTCTACGCGGTTATCGACCCGCGCGTGCGTTTCGACTAGGAGACATGATGGCTGAACACACGCAATCTAACAGCGGCGTTGCCGCCCTCAAAATTAACGACAAAAAAGAGGCCACCATCAGTGAGTCTCCATTCGCCCGTTCGCTGCGACACCTACGCGGGGATAAACTGACACTGCTGGCGCTGGCTTTTATTCTCATCATCACGGTATTAGCGGTTTTTGCCCCGGTCATTACCGATCAGGTTATGCAGATCAACCCCAACAGCACCGAATACGAGCCGCTGCTGCCGATTGGCACACCCAATCACATCTTCGGTACAGACGATTTGGGACGTGACCAACTGGCGCGTTTGCTCCACGCCGGGCGCATTTCGCTGGGCATCGGCTATTTTGGCGCGGTCTTTACGCTGGCAATCGGCTTGATTCTGGGCATGGCGATGGGTTATTTCGGCGGCAGACTGGATGATTTCATGAACTGGGTCATCACCACGCTCGATTCACTGCCGATCATTTATCTGCTCATTATCATCTCGGCGCTGTTCCGTCCGACAGCCGAAGCGTTAGTGACGGTGCTGGTGCTGACAGGCTGGACGGGCGCGACCCGTTTGATACGCGGTCAAACACTGACATTACGTGAACGCGAGTATATTCTCTCCGCGCGAGCAATTGGCTCATCCTCATGGCATATCATGATCGCGCATCTACTGCCGAATCTGATCTCGATCACCATGATTACGCTGGCAGGAGGGATAGCCAACCTGATTCTGGCGGAATCGGCGCTGAGTTTTCTCGGATTAGGGGTGCAGCCGCCCATCGCCACATGGGGCAATATGCTCACTAAAGCGCAGGCCTTTTTCAATCGAGGGCCGCATATGGCAACTGTTCCCGGCGTGCTGATCTTCCTGACGGTGCTGTGTCTGTATGTCATCGGTGATGGTTTGCGCGATGCCTTCGACCCAACGACTGTTGAATGACTGTATCGGTTGGCAGATTATGATTTCTGTAACTTAGCATTGCGATTTTCTCTAAGGCGGATTTATGCTACAATAGCTATTGTGAGGTGAAATATCTTTATAATTGCAGCATAAATCGTCCGTGAGAATTATTACGCCACCAAATGAATAATGGCTGATATTTTTATCTCCTACCGTCGCGCAGATACACAGGAAACGGCTGAGAAAATCTACCATTATCTTCAGTCAATGCATAATCCGCCTGTTGTATTTATGGATCGTGAAAGTACCCAGGTAGGTGAACATTTCCCAAAACGTCTTGCAGAGGAAATCGCTAGTTGCCTGCTGATGGTGGTGATAATCGGGCCGACTTGGGTTTCTATCACAGAAGAAAATGAGCCTGCCAAGCGACGCATTGATAATCCCAATGACTGGGTACGAAAAGAGGTTGAAGGGGGACTAGTACGACGTGAACCAGTCGTTGTCCCGCTGCTGATTAACGGCGCACGAATGCCCACTGTCGTGGATTTACCGCTATCCATTCAGCCGCTATCCCCTTTGCAGGCCTTAGTCCTTGACGATGACCCCAATCTTTTCCATTCCCAGATGCAGACACTGCTTGAGAAATTAGATCGTAATCGAACGCTTAAACGAGAACTTGATCGTATTATCCAACGCAAACGTCAACGGGTTATTGGTTTGGGAATTGCGGTATGGATATTGGTTACGCTTCTCCTTGCTGTATTTTTGCCTTCCAGTACATCTGCCCCAGTTGATCTCACCATAGCGCGTCTTAATGGGAACGCTTGTGCCGCTTGGCAGACTCAGTTACACGATCAATTGTCAAATGAGAATACCAGTATCTATCTGCTTGATACGGCCATTGAAAACGAATCGGATGCGCGTGCCTATGGGGAAAGCCCACAGCATCCATCTCACATGATAATTTGGGGTGGATGCGACACAGAAGGGGCTAACGTAACCCTGCATGTGGAACTGCTGCGTGAGCCAATACTCTACCAGGTTTTGGAACCACTCACACTGATTTTGCAACCTCCGACCATCAAAAACGCTGTACAAAGTATCGAACCAGTCGTGGCATATCAGCAGCGTAATTATCCCCAGGCCGATGATGCGTTCTTTAGTATCCTCCCTGATGATGCCGCCTACAGTGGTTCGGTTGAACTGAAATTATTGTGGGCGAATAATTTTCTTTTTGCGGGGTGTTATGAAGATGCCATCCGTCACTATACATCCCTGAAAAAGGAACAACCGCTAATCGTTTATAATAATCGAGGCTTTGCTTGGCTTCAGTGGTCGTTGGAGGGCATACTCGGATCGCCGCAAGATATTTCTCAGTCAACCGTTTGTTCTGGCTCAACACGCGCTCAACCGCATCGGCAAACTGCCCTGCTTGACTTTGAGCAATTTTTCCAGAATTCTAAAGACGATTTCGAAGCGGCACAGGATGAAGCTAATTCGCAAAAGGACATGCTGGTTGCTGATATAGCCAGCGCCAATCTAGGAATTGCCTTCGCCTTTCATTATGCTTATCCATTGGGTGTTGAAGACGATTATGAGACGGCTCTATCATTTTGTAACCAGGCAGGGGGCGATTTGACGAAAACCACCCGCCCCATTGGCCTGTTATGCCACGCAATAAACGATCAGGATAAAATACTCACACTTTCTGAAAGCTGTGATTCACTGCCTGCGCTCCAGGCTGTTTTGGAGAAGTTTACGGATGATATAATTACGCCGCTTGACGACTCCATCCTGGGACAGGCCGCTTACGTTCGAAGCTATATGGATTATATGTACTCGGCAAATTCGGATTGTTCCGTTGACTCTAACGGAAAATCTAAATATGCCACGATGTATGTAAACAACTACTGTAGCTTTGAAGATTGGAAGGAAAGGCATCACTTGCTTCTGCCTTTCCTGGATAATTGGGTGACAACAGCCAATACTCCCAATGGTGTTTCACAACCAATTGCCTGTCCCGCTTCACAACCATCATCTTAGCCGCATTTCTTGCAACACCACTTGCACAGACCGCGCTCTTCACCTAAATCGAAATCAAGGAGTGCCTTCAGCGTATTGGCTTCATCTACGGCTTGGGAACGTTCCATTAGGACATTCTGAATTTCGTGTATCATATTTGCCAAATGTTCCCTGCCTGTTGATAACAACGGAGCTACGGTACGCGGTTCTTGAGCAGACGGTGTAGACGGGAGGGCGATTGGGAGTGACTCTTCATTTCCCTTGAGCAGCGTATCCAGCCACTCAGTAACCTTGAACAGGGTGTAAAATGGCATTTTTGTCTGGTCGACACCAATCCATAAGGTTGTCATAATCGCGTTGATTACTGCTGGGATGGAAGTCTCAATTTCTGATTGAGTGAGTTGGGTATCGGTTCGGAGTAATTTGAATTCTTCCTTACGGATTTCTTCCCAATAATCGACTAGTGCTGGTAAGTTTGCACCAATTGAAGGCACTTCTATAAACTCATGTAATTTTCCCCCTCGCTGATGATCTGTAGTGGTCGTTCCCTCAGCATTTTGCAGATGATCAGCCAGCCATTGGAGCGCTGCTATAGCGATTACAGGGCGTACCATATTGGAAGGATGCTCGTCAAGGCTGTCCAGTGTGGTGTCATTGGTATCAAAAGTATTTTTCGCCCGGATTAGAGACGAACGTACAAAACGCACACCTCCTAATAAGGTAGCGCTAACATCAGCAAAAGTTTCTTCCAGCCACTTCATCCACAGGGTAATCAAGGCAATATGTTTGTTATATGCTTGACTGGTTTCATCGACAGGAGGAAGTGCTTTTATGATTCTTTGCTTCAGTTCCTCGTGTAATCGTCTATATTCTCCAATTGGAGCTGAATTCCAGAAAATATAGTGCCCTATCTCATGGGCTAGTGCCAACCAATCATATTCTGAGGGTATATTAGCGATGGTAAATGGAACCGAAATCAGCGCATAAGGGGTAAACATGTAGCGGTTGATGCGCATATCTTTTTCAAAGTAAACGACTGGAGCGCTATCATTTGGTTTATATCCCTGAAAACGTTTGAAGTAAGCTGCCGCTAAATCATCTGCCATTTTCAGATTGTTGGTCATACTGGTCATTTCACCTGGAAAGAGACGCTGCTGGCAAGCATTATTTATCGTGACCCACTCATTCTGAAGGCGATCTATGGCACTATCTAAAGATGACCAGTCACGTTTAGCTGCGGTTTCAGGGGAAATCAAGCTGGTGACTTTCTCGAAATAAGGCGCTGCAAAATTCTCGAACTCACCTGCTAACCCCGATAATGAAGGATTAGACTGGTTAAAATGAAGCTTCCATCCATGCGCTAACCCGGTCATTAAATCCAATTTACTACGATAACTTAATGGTACTAAGCTGCTATCCATTTCTGCTCTCCTTTTAACGATCAAAGTGGAATTGAAAGCATAGTGTATATTATCTTGCTGTTTTTATTATAAATCAGAAAACCATTTTGTGGACAATTCGATAGTAAGCAGATCAGACGCGGTATTAGAGCGTTCGATACAATCGACACTCCGTGTTTCCCTGTTGGCTTTCAGGCCATCATAGCTTTAAGCGGCCTTTCCAGATTATAATGGGAACAGCGCTTTGTGCTTATAACACAAACACTTTCAGCAATTTGTCCAATTGGAGCAAAATTATGGCAGTCAATACCACCACCCGCCCCGGCCCCAAGTCGCAGGCTATTATTTCGCGCGATACGGCGATTATGAGTGGCGCGATCACCCCGCGTTACCCCTTCGTCATCGAACGCGGCGAGGGGACGAGTGTCTGGGATGAACAGGCGAAAAAATTCATTCATATTGCCGGAACCGATTATTATTATGATGTGCAGGTCAAAGTCGCCGAAAAGCTGGCGGAAATCGCGCCGTTTGGTGGAGAGCCAGCCAGGGTCTTTCTGACCAACTCCGGCACCGAAGCTGTCGAGGGTGCAATCAAGGTCACGCGCTGGTATACCGAACGCCCTCATATCATCGCTTTTTACGGCGCGTTTCACGGGCGTACAATGGGGTCACTCTCACTGACCGCCAGCAAGGTCATCCAGAGGGATCGTTTTATGCCGCTCGTCCCCGGTGTGCATCATGTCCCTTATAACAATCCCTATCGCTGTATGCATGGACGCGAAGAAGCCGCCTGCCGTGACCACTGCATGTGTGCCGACTTCATCACCGATGTCCTCTTCAAGCGCACCGTCCCGCCGGATAGTGTCGCCGCGATCATCCTCGAACCGATTCAGGGCGAGGGCGGTTATGTCGTCCCGGACAAGCGCTTTGTCCAGCAGTTACGCGAAATCTGTGACCATTACAACATCATGCTGGTGGCGGACGAAATCCAGAGCGGCATCGGACGCACCGGAAAATGGTGGGCGATTGAGCATTCTGATGTGCAGCCCGATGTCGTGCTGTCGGCTAAAGGCCTAGCCAGTGGAATGCCGCTTGGCGCGGTCATTGCACGGGAACACGTCATGAGCTGGCCTCCCGGCGCACATGGTTCGACCTTCGCCGGAAACCCGATTTCCTGCGCGGCAGCCCTCGCCACATTGGAATTGATCGAGAACGGCTATATGGCGAATGCCACTGAACAGGGCGAATACATCAAGGACGCGCTGGAAGAAATGCAGACCCATCATCCGAGTCTCAAGCATGGGCGCATTGACGGCCTCGGCCTGATGATTGGCGCGGAACTCGTTCTGGACGAGAACCGCACCCCGGCGAAAGACCTGCGCAACCGCGTCGAGAAAATCGCTATCGACAATGGACTGCTCATTTTGGGCGCGGGCGAAAATACCCTGCGCTTCTGCCCCGCCCTGATGATTGACCGTCCCGCCGTACAGGAAGGTCTGGAACGTTTCGAGCGTTCTCTGACGCAAGCCGAGCAGGAAGCCGGTCTGCTATAATTTCAGGAATAGGATGTAGGGACACGACATATCGTGTCCCGATAATCCACTTGAGAAAAGGAAATTCGACAGGTGGCTGACAAACCTGATCACAAGGAAATTCCGAAATCAGCGCCCAAAGTCAAAACCAACCTGACGATTCTGCCGCTGCCTAATTACACCCTGTCCAGTGTATGTCCCGCCTGCAATTACCCGACTATCCGCCGCGCCTGCAAAGTCCGCTGTGAACGCTGCGGCTTCGCCTGGGATTGCAGCGAATTGTGAATAAGATTTCCGCCTTTGCTAATTGCTGAGAGCGTGTCTGTAATAGGGAAGATTACCAATTAGAGTTTGTTGTTTTCAGTTCAAACCCAGGCCACCCATCGTGGACACCACACACCACGCCTTTAATTAAAGTCCGCGCCGGATTCAGGTGAGGTGCTTGCGCTAGAAAGGTCTCAACATCGGTTTGTTTTTCAAGCTGCGCTTCTAAGGCTTCCTGACTATAGCCGGTCAGCCAGCCAATAATTTCGTCGACTTCGGCTTTGGCGCGCCCTTTTCGCTCTGCCTTAGCAACATATTCAGGATAGACTCGTGCGAAACTCATGGTGAAAATCCGGTGTTTTGTCATGATACATCCTGTTTATATGATTTCCTTATATTTTAGCACATCTGTACCGGATTTTGAATCGACTAACAGGCCCTCGTATCAGACGTTTTGACTGCGTGATAAGAAAAGCGCTTTGACTTCTGGCGGTAAAGTCGCTTCCGATTGATAGGCCACATCGGCGACCGAACCCGGTTGGAAAAGTCCTCGAAAATAATAGAGGCCTTCTTTCCGTGTCTCTTCGCCTAAGCCCTCTTCCAGAAACATGCGATGTGCATATGAACCCAATTCCTGTATCACCCACTCATAGTGGTAGTAGGATAATGCCACGCGATTAATATCGGATTTGCCATAGCCCTGGTAAAAAAGTTCGACTTCTCTACCGGCTTCACCTGCCGGTTTATCGATTCCGCCCCCAACAAACGCCAAATCCCGCTCTTTGGGCGCAACGATCGTTTCATCCCAATCAATGATAAACAGTTTGCCATTATGATCGACCAGAACATTGTATGTATGAATATCGGCATGGCATAAAACAAACTGGTGCGATTGATTTTGCAGCAGACGACCTAGTTGCAGCGTTCGATCAATAATCTTTTGTATCGCAGCGTATTGTTCATTCCAGACAGCAACAAATTCTTTTTCATAGATTTCTATACAGGTTCGCTGTGCAATAGTCGCCTGAAACGTCTGCACTGTATCCATCCAGAACGAGACAAAAGTTTCGCGGCGCATCAGGCGTGTAAAATCCGCATCCAGAGGGAGCGCATGGATTTTGCCAACTACCGTTCCAAATTCCAGCCATTGCGCCACATGTAAGCAACTATTTCAGCATTATGATCTTCTGACAGTTGCTGTCTGTATGTCATCGGTGACGGTCTGCGCGATGCCTTTGACCCGACGACGATTGAGTAAAATATACGATTGCTGTTGGCTTTCTGCCAGCCAGCCAAGCTGCTATAGCGATTACAGGGCGTACCATTATGCTCGTCAAGGCCCAGTGTGGTGTCATTGGTATAAAAGTATTTTTCGCCCGGATTAGAGACGAACGTCAAAACGCACACCTTAATAAGGTAGCGCTAACATCAGCAAAAGTTTCTTCCAGCCACTTCATCCAGGGTATTATGTTTGTTAATGGAGGTTTCATCGACCGCTTTGCTTCAGTTCCTCGTGTAACATATTCTCCAATTGGACGCTTAGTCAGGGCTAATTTGAGGGTCGATGGTAAATGGAACAAATCAGCGCATGGGGTAGTAGCGGTTGATGCAATAAAGTAAACGACTGGAGCATCATTTGGTTTATATCAAAACGTTTGACTGCCGCTAAATCATCTGCCATTTTCAGATTGTTGGTCATACTGGTCATTTCCCAAGAGACGCTGCTGGCTATTATTTATCGTGACCCACTCATTCTGAAGGCGATATGGCACTATCTAAAGATGACCAGTATGAGTGGCGCGATCGCTGCAAAATTCTCGAACTCACCTGCGATAATGAAGGATTAGACCCCTTCGTCATTAAATCCAATTTACTACGATAACTTAATGGTACTAAGCTGCTATCCATTTCTGCTCTCCTTTTAACGATCAAAGGGACGAGTAGTCTGGTTTTTATTATAAATCAGATGTGGATGGCAGATCAGACGCGGTATTAGAGCGTTCGATACAATCGACACTCCGTGTTTCCCTGCTGGCTTTCAGGCCATCATAGCTTTAAGCGGCCTTTCCAGATTATAATGGGAACAGCGCTTTGTGCTTACATCAGCAATTTGTCCAATTGGAGCAAAATTATGGCAGTCCCACCACCTGCCCCGGCCCCAAAGTCGCGCGATACGGCGATTAGCGATCACCGCGTTAATCGAGGCGAACGAAAATTCATTCATATTGCCGGAACCGATTATTATTATGATGTGCAGGTCAAAGTCGCCGAAAAGCTGGCGGAAATCGCGCCGTTATGGTGGAGAGCCAGCCAGGGTCTTTCTGACCAACTCCGGCACCGAAGCTGTCGAGGGTGCAATCAGGTCACGCTGGTACACCGAACGCCCTCATATCATCGCTTTTTACGGCGCGTTTCACGGGCGTACAATGGGGTCACTCACTGACCGCCAGCAAGGTCATCCAGAGGGATCGTTTTATGCCGCTCGTCCCCGGTGTGCATCATGTCCCTTATAACAATCCCTATCGCTGTATGCATGGACGCGAAGAAGCCGCCTGCCGTGACCTGCGTGTGCCGACTTCATCACCGATGTCCTCTTCAAGCGAACCGTCCCGCCGGATAGTGTCGCCGCGATCATCCTCGAACCGATCAGGGCGAGGGCGGTTATGTCGTCCCGGACAAGCGCTTTGTCCAGCAGTTACGCGAAATCTGTGACCATTACAACATCATGCTGGTGGCGGACGAAATCCAGAGCGGCATCGGACGCACCGGAAAATGGTGGGCGATTGAGCATTCTGATGTGCAGCCCGATGTCGTGCTGTCGGCTAAAGGCCTAGCCAGTGGAATGCCGCTTGGCGCGGTCATCGGGAACACGTCATGAGCTGGCCTCCCGGCGCACATGGTTCGACCTTCGCCGGAAACCCGATTTCTGCGCGGCAGCCCTCGCCACACTGGAATTGATCGAGAACGGCTATATGGCGAATGCCACTGAACAGGGCGAATACATCAAGGACGCGCTGGAAGAAATGCAGACCCATCATCCGAGTCCCAAGCATGGGCATAGACGGCCTCGGCCTGATGATTGGCGCGGAACTCGTTCTGGACGAGAACCGCACCCGGCGAAAGACCTGCGCAACCGCGTCGAGAAAATCGCTATCGACAATGGACTGCTCATTCTGGGCGCGGGCGAAAATAATTCTGCGCTTCTGCACCGCCCTGATGATTGACCGTCCCGCCGTACAGGAAGGTCTGGAACGTTTCGAGCGTTCTCTGACGCAAGCCGAGCAGGAAGCCGGTCTGCTATAATTTCAGGAATAGGATGTAGGGACACGATATATCGTGTCCCGATAATCCACTTGAGAAAAGGAAATCTGACAGGTGGCTGACAAACCTGATCACAAGGAAATTCGGAAATCAGCCGCCCAAAGTCAAAACCAACCTGACGATTCTGCCGCTGCCTAATTACACCCTGTCCAGTGTATGTCCCGCCTGCAATTACCCGACTATCCGCCGCGCCTGCAAAGTCCGCTGTGAACGCTGCGGGCTTCGTCTGGGATTGCAGCGAATTGTGAATAAGATTTCCGCCTTTGCTAATTGCTGAGAGAGCGTGTCTGTAATAGGGAAGATTACCAATTAGAGTTTGTTGTTTTCAGTTCAAACCCAGGCCACCCATCGTGGACACCACACACCACGCCTTTAATTAAAGTCCGCGCCGGATTCAGGTGAGGTGCTTGCGCTAGAAAGGTCTCAACATCGGTTTGTTTTTCAAGCTGCGCTTCTAAGGCTTCCCTGACTATAGCCGGTCAGCCAGCCAATAATTTCGTCGACTTCGGCTTTGGCGCGCCCTTTTCGCTCTGCCTTAGCAACATATTCAGGATGAACTCGTGCGAAACTCATGGTGAAAATCCGGTGTTTTGTCATGATACATCCTGTTTATATGATTTCCTTATATTTTAGCACATCTGTACCGGATTATGGATCGACTAACAGGCCCTCGTATCAGACGTTTTGACTGCGTGATAAGAAAAGCGCTTTGACTTCCGGCGGTAAAGTCGCTTCCGATTGATAGGCCACATCGGCGACCGAACCCGGTTGGAAAAGTCCTCGAAAATAATAAAGGCCTTCTTTCCGTGTCTCTTCGCCTAAGCCCTCTTCCAGAAACATGCGATGTGCATATGAACCCAATTCCTGTATCACCCACTCATAGTGGTAGTAGGATAACGCCACGCGATTAATATCGGATTTGCCATAGCCCTGGTAAAAAAGTTTGACTTCTCTACCGGCTTCACCTGCCGGTTTATCGATTCACGCCCCCAACAAACGCCAAATCCCGCTCTTTGGGCGCAACGATCGTTTCATCCCAATCAATGATAAACAGTTTGCCATTATGATCGACCAGAACATTGTATGTATGAATATCGGCATGGCATAAAACAAACCGGTGCGATTGATTTTGCAGCAGACGACCTAGTTGCAGCGTTCGATCAATAATCTTTTGTATCGCAGCGTATTGTTCATTCCAGACAGCAACAAAATTCTTTTTTCATAGATTTCTGTACAGGTCGCTGTGCAATAGTCGCCTGAAACGTCTGCACTGTATCCATCCAGAACGAGACAAAAGTTTCGCGGCGCATCAGGCGTGTAAAATCCGCATCCAGAGGGAGCGCATGGATTTTGCCAACTACCGTTCCAAATTCCAGCCATTGCGTCTCTGACATCCCGACTACAGCACCCATTTCACCATCAATGAATGGATACAGAATGAGCGCGAACGAATCCAATACTGTCCATAATGCGCCACTCTGATTGGCGAAAGGCGCGACCACCTGCTCAATACCATGATCGCTCAGGTAGCGCGGGACTCTCAGGCTTGGTTCGTTGATTTGTCCTTTGCGCACCTTGAGGAAATAGGGCTTATCGTTCTCCGCCAGCACTTTATAGACCCAGGCTCTATCGTCGTTGCCAAGTTGAAGAAATTCAAGACTTGTCACCGGGAGTCCATAATTTTCACACAGCGCAGCGATGATTTTCTCATCGGCAAGATTCGGTTTTTCAATCATCAATGCGTCCTTTAACGTCCATTACTGGATTCTAATTATATCTTTTGACCCTTAAAAATCTACTTTAAACCAACGATCAAAAGAAGGTTGGCTTTCGGTTGCTGCACATCCAATTTATCCAAACTCGCCGTAAAACTCCTACCTTTAGGTACGGGGATATAAGGCACACTTGTATTAGATAGTGTCATGGTACATACTAATGCAATGACGAAATTACGCGACACAAAATCTAGTAAGCATTTGGTGTATTCCTGCAAATACCATGTGGTGTGGTGTACGAAATACCGCCGCCAGGTACTCAGCGAACCGATTGAAATTCGACTGAAAGAAATCCTGCATGAAGTTTGCGGGGAACACGAGGCTGAAATCATAGAACTGGAAACCATGCCCGACCATGTGCATGTACTGGTGTCGTGTAACCCCGCTTTTGGGATTAAGCGACTGACAGGCTTAATGAAAGGGCGTAGCTCCCGACTGCTCAGGCAAGAGTTTCCCGCGTTAAAAAGCCGACTACCTACCCTCTGGACACATTCGTGCTTCATAGCGACAGTAGGCGGTGCGCCCTTGTCCATCATCAAGCAGTACATAGAGAGCCAGAAAGACGCATGAGCGAGATTGTCACTGTTCGCAAAAGCTACAAATATCGCTTGTACCGCTGCGACAAGAAAGATGGCAAACTGCGGCATAAACTGTTTGTCGCTTCTACGATTTGGAATCACTTCATTGCTTTGCAACGGCGCTACTATCACTTGACTGGCAAATACGTCTCACTGAATCGAATGAATAACCATGTTCTGAAACTGCGTAAGATCGAACGCTTTGCCTTATGGCAAGACCTTCACTCGCAGGCGTGTCAGGATGTGTGTCGGCGGGTGGATGATGCCTACCAGCGCTTTTTCAACGGCTTGGCGAAAGGCCGTCCGAAGTTCAGGAAAGCCAGGAAATATCGCTCGTTCACCTTTCCGCAGTCGGGCTATCAGATAGTGGAGTACAACCACAATCAACCGAAAGCGAACGGAAAATTCACGCGGGTACGCAGCACTATACAGATAGATGGTATCGAGTACAAATTTGTCCAGCACCGTCCGATGCAGGGACAAATCAAAACCCTGACGGTCAAACGCGATCCGGTGGGACGGTTGTGGCTGGTTTTCAGCGTGGTTGAGAAGATGGTGATTGGCGAAGCCAGCACGGGTAAAAGCGGCGGCTTCGACTTTGGCCTGAAAACATTCCTGACCGACGATGAAGGTCGAGCGCGTTCTAGCCCCCAGTTCTATCTTCAGAATATCGACAAAACCCGCCGCCTAAATCGTGAACTATCGCGCAAGGTGGAAGGGTCGCATCGCTACAAACGAACGCGGCGGGCGCTGGCAAAGCACAGTGGCGATGTGGCGAATGCCCGACTTGACCATCATTTCAAGCTGGCACATGAGTTGTGCGACGAATACGATGTGCTGTATTTTGAAGACTTGAACCTGCAAGGGATGAAAGCCCTGTGGGGACGCAAGGTGAGCGACCTCGGTTTTGCTCAATTCCTGCAAGTTTTGGAGTGGGTGGCCTTCAAGCGTGGGAAACAGATCATCAAGATTGACCGTTTCACACCAACGACGAAGACCTGCTCTGGCTGTGGCAAGAAACACGATCTCACCTTGCGCGATAGGACATTGAAGTGTGAATGTGGTCTGGTGATAGATCGCGATCACAATGCAGCGATCAATATTAAAACTGCCGGGGCATCGGCAGTCTGCCGGAGCGCCAGTAAGACGAAGGTTTCCCTTCGCAAGCGTGACGATGGTAGA
Source organism: Aggregatilineales bacterium (assembly GCA_044226645.1). Taxonomy (GTDB): domain Bacteria; phylum Chloroflexota; class Anaerolineae; order Aggregatilineales; family Phototrophicaceae; genus CFX2. Next base: position 5,124 of record JBGAGR010000087.1, on the reverse strand, counting down.
GGCCCCCACCTTTAGGTGTGGGGAGTATGTCACGATGGAGAGTCGTATTTGGAGTAACCATTTTCATAAGGGGGTGAATCATGTATGGAACCATTGCGCGGGTAAAGGTCAAAGCAGGTATGGAAAATCAATTTGCTCAATGCTGTGCGGACATCGGGGTTGGCAAATCAGCAGGGCAAATCACGGCCTATGCCTATCAGATGGATAGCGACAGCCGCGAATTTTTTCTGGTGGCAGTTTTTGAAAGTCGCGAGGCATTCCGCGCCAATGCCAACAGCCCGGAACAACATCAGAAATTTATGCGGCTGATGGAACTGCTCGATGCTGAACCGGAATGGCACGATGGTGAAATCGTTTATCACGGTGAGCCCTAGCAGCTTCGGGTTGTAGGGTAAGCATGTTTGCAAGTGGATATAACTTTATACAGGTTTGCACAATACCCGGACAGCCCTTTTCCAACGAATTTCCTGTAGAATGGGCTGAAGGGTGCTGCTTAGACACCACAGCTTTCTACTCGCACAATTCATCATCACTATTTAACAGCCATTAGGAGATACTCAATGAGCAAATTTTTCCGCGTGTGTATGTTGCTCGGTCTGCTGGTCGTGTTCATACTCCCCGCTGCGGGTGTGCTGAACGCCCAGAGCAGCGATTGTGACCTGCAAAATGGAGCGCTGATCGGCACGATTTCGTATGGCATCAACTGTCTGGACGGCAATGGATTTAATACATTCGGCCTGAAGTCATCCAGCCTGGACGTGAGCAGTTTGTATGATGTCGCCATTTGCCCGGATACGGGTGAAATCCTCGCCCTGCACATCTTCGGCATGAACAAATTTGACGGTTCAAGCTGGAGCGATTTTGATGTTCCCTCAGACGTATTTGCGCCTAAAGCAGTGGCCTGCGCGCCCGGTGGCGACATCTGGATCGCGCACACCAGCGGCATCAGCCATTTTAACGGGAGCGACTGGAAAACCTTCGCCAGCAAGGAACTCGGCAGCAGTCCCTTCATCATCAGCGTGGACGATGTAGCTATCGGCGCAGATGGCAGTGTATGGGCAATCACTTCTAACAGCATCGCCCGTTTTAACGGCGATGGCTGGGATGTTTTCGAAAACGGCAAAGGATTGGATCAGGATTACAACGTCAGCGGACTGGCTGTGAACAGCGATGGTCAACCCGTAGCGGCGACCTCGCAAGGACTGCTCAAGTTTGACGGCGACAAGTGGTCATCGGTTGAAGCCCCGGTTGAGACACTGCAAAATGTGCTGATTGACAGCAAAAATCGTGTCTGGGTGGGCAGCTTCAATGATGGTGTCGCGGTGCTGGATGATGGCAACTGGACAAACTATAGAGTGGAAGATGGTCTATCGAGCAACAGCATCAACACACTGGCGGGAGATGCACAGGGACGTATATGGGTCGGTACGCAGTGGGGTCTGAACGTATTTGATGGGGATGCCTGGACAGTCTACCAGATGGGCAATTCTGACCTGCTCGATAACAATGTCCAGCAGATCAGCGTGTTGGGCGATGGCCCCGCACTTCCGGCGCTGGACGAAAAAGCGACGGGTTCTGTCACCGGAGCGCTGGTCGTCGGACGCGAACCGCAGCCGAATCTGCAAGTCGAACTGTGTACCGAGTCGCTGGGCGGCGTGTTCTATGGCGACACGCCTTGCGCTGGACAACCCGGTGAGATGCTGACCAAAAGTGATGACAAAGGCGAATTTACCTTCGACGGTGTGCCTGCTGGTCGCTATGATGTGACCATCGAGACTCCTTCGGGCTGGATTTACTTCATCGGCGTGGATACCAAAGTCGAAGTGACTTCAGGCGAAACCAACGATCTGGCGTTCGTGGACATCGGTAATTAAGACCCTATCCGTAATTTGACTTTCGCTTAAGGAACCCCTATCCCCAACCCTTCCCCCGCACGCGATGGAAGGGAGTGAAAGCGAAACGCCGTATAAAAGTCCCGCCTCGCTTGGGGAGGGATTTCAAAATGTGCTGATTGACAGCAAAAATCGTGTCTGGGTGGGCAGCTTCAATGATGGTGTCGCGGTGCTGGATGATGGCAACTGGACAAACTATAGAGTGGAAGATGGTCTATCGAGCAACAGCATCAACACACTGGCGGGAGATGCACAGGGACGTATATGGGTCGGTACGCAGTGGGGCTTGAACGTATTTGATGGCGATGCCTGGACAGTCTACCAGATGGGCAATTCTGACCTGCTCGATAACAATGTCCAGCAGATCAGCGTGTTGGGCGATGGCCCCGCACTTCCGGCGCTGGACGAAAAAGCGACGGGTTCTGTCACCGGAGCGCTGGTCGTCGGACGCGAACCGCAGCCGAATCTGCAAGTCGAACTGTGTACCGAGTCGCTGGGCGGCGTGTTCTATGGCGACACGCCCTGCGCTGGACAACCCGGTGAGATGCTGACCACCAGTGACGACAAGGGCGAATTTACCTTCGACGGTGTGCCTGCGGGTCGCTATGATGTGACCATCGAGACTCCTTCGGGCTGGATTTACTTCATCGGCGTGGATACCAAAGTCGAAGTGACTTCAGGTGAAACCAACGATCTGGCTTTCGTGGACATCGGTAATTAAGACCCTATCCGTAATTTGACTTTCGCTTAAGGAACCCCTATCCCCAACCCTTCCCCCGCACGCGATGGAAGGGAGTGAAAGCGAAACGCCGTATAAAAGTCCCGCCTCGCTTGCGGGGAGGGATTTAGGGTGGGGTAAGAAAGTAAATCGGGGCATTCTGCCAAAATTTCAATATATCTGGTGTAGGGGAGGGTCTCTGCGAAGCGCTCTCCCCTACTTTTATTACCGATTGGGTGGTTCGACAAGCCGTTATTGGTTAAACTGAAACGATAAACAACCACGCGATAGTTGGGATGGCATTTTGAACGACGATATACCACTGGACTCCAAGCGCTACGGGATCATTGAGGTGGGAAGTAAGGGAATCCGGCTGCTGGTCGCCGATGTGAGCGATGGCAGCATTGTGCAGGTCGTCCATTCGACGGGCGATCTCAGCCAGTTGGGGCAGGAAGTCGATGAGAACGGCAATCTATCGTCCAAATCGATGCGCCATGTCGTCGAGATGACCAAAGAATATCTGAATATCGCCAAAAAACATGAAACCGAGCAAATCCGCGTCATTGCAACCGAGGGTGTACGCGCGGCTCCCAACAAAAAAATGCTGCTGGAGGAATTTGCTGGCAGCGATATTGATTTGCATATTCTTGACCCGCAGGAAGAAGCCCTCTATTCGTTCCTCGCCAGCTTTACCGCCTTTCGCGGCGCAGTGCCCCCCGGCGCAACTCTGATGGTGATTGACCAGGGCGGCGGCAATACCGAACTGACCGCCGGGACAGCCGATGAAAACGGACAGCCCGTTCTGAAACATATGCATCTGTTCGATTTCGGCACAACGAAGTTATCGGCCTTGATGCTGGGGCAGCCTGAATTGGGCGACGGTTTTGATGTCGTTCATAAGCTGATTGACGAAACCCTGGCAAGTAGGCCGCGTTTCCAATTGTTCGCGGATGCGCCTCCCACGCTGACCATCGGCTTAGGCAGTTCACTGACCAGCCTGATTAAACGGCTGAATGCCGATCTGAAATTAACCCGCCTGCATGGCATGTCCATTCAAACCAGTGAGATGGATACCCTCATTCAGGATACACCGCGCAATACCCCCACCTCGGCCTTAAAGGATAAAGACCTGATCGAACTCATCAGCGGGGTTCTGAATTACCAGAAAATCCTGTCATTCTACGGTATTCAGATGCTTCACCTCAGCCGGAATGGCATGAGTTACGGTGCGCTGCTGGCCTTAGCGGGTAAAAAATGCAAAGTGGAATTGAGTTAACCGTCCATCGCGCTATGTTCCGCTGTAAACCAGATAGAGCGGAGTCGTGCGAATGGTTCCATCGCTCATGGTGGCAACGGCGCTCAGGTTGGCGCTCATGCCTGCCGGGACTGTCCATTGAATCGCCCAGCCATTCGCTGCGGTTGCTGTACCAATGATGGTTGGAATCATGCCCGTCCCGGTAGGAGCCATATCGAATTCAACCTTGTCCGGCACTTCATCGGTGGACTGCGCCCATTGCAGCGTGACTGTCGCGCCAGCCTGCAAAATCGCCAGTCCGCCATCCGCAAAATTCGCAATCGGTGAAATCAGCAGTTGATACGGTTCGCCTGAGACTTTCGGAATCGCGCCGAATGAGCCTGTGTCCGCAATCGCGCGGGGCACATGCAGTACCTGCCCCTCGAAAATCGCGTCAGGGTTATCCAGACAGTTGGCGGTGAAAAGTTCAGGAATGCTGCTCCCGCTCAGGTCAGCGATGTCGGCTAAGGTGTCGCCAGCCTGAACGATATAAATCGGCCATGCGACGCGCGGACTGCAAGGGGCACCCGAATTGCTGTCCACTTCGGGCGTGGTCTGCACAGGCGGCTCAACAATAATCACCGGGGCAGAAGTCGCCGGAACAATCAGCGGTGGGGTTGGTGTAGGAACGGATGCGAAGGATAAATTACACGCGCTCAGGAGCAGCGGAATGAGCAGCATCAACCAGCGTTTTTGCGACATACGATAAGCCTCAATCTTCCGATAAACACCACATTACAGTTCCTATTTCACTACAACTCCTCAGCATATGTCAACTTCCACAGCGCATCAGTACAATCCTCCCTTTATCGCACCTCCGCGTGTTCGTGTATACTTTGATTGGGCAGGCAGGGGCAAGATATACCTCGTTCTGCCGCCCATAAAATTTGAATGGATTTAAGGAAAACGCGGATGATTCGCAAGCTGAGTTTATTCGCCTTCTGTTTCTTTCTAATCGCCGGGGTGATTCACGCTCAGGATGGGCTGAATCTACCCACTGAATTGTATGTCCTGAGCAATAACGGTCAGGTGCAGCGCTACGGTCTCGGCGCGGCGGGTATCAGCACCGTTACGCCGGAAAGCGATTTCGTGGTTGATTTCGGTGTCGCGCCAGATGGCAACTGGCTGGCCTACCGCACTGAGCAGGCGCTCACCATCCTGAACATGTTCACGGGTGACAGCAGCGTCATCGAAAATGGCGCGGGAGTCCCCTCGGCGCG
>JBGAGR010000086.1:0-26226 GCA_044226645.1 Aggregatilineales bacterium | reverse complement strand
GCGCTGTCCCAGATATGCTCCCAGGCTTCGCGGGTGCTGTCATAACGGGCGCTAAAAGTTGGCGGATTATTCATCGTGACTCATTTCACACGGGCGACGTAGATCAATTCGTAGGCGAACAAATTCGGCAGAATCAGGGGTGGTGCAGCCCGTCCTGATGACCGCGCCCATCCATTTAACGCATTTTGCACCGCACTACCGGCAATCAGGGTTTGCTCAACCGGGAAACCGAGATTTTCCAGCAAAGCGCGTCCGGTTTTCAGCGTATACAGCCGCAAATGGGTGCGATCCATCACGCCGTAATCCTCATAATCGAAGCGTCCCATCAGCAGTCTCAGCCGGATCGACCAGTGCGCGATATTGGGCAGCGAAATGATGATAGTCGCGCCCGGTTTGAGCAGTTCACGGGCAGTTGTCAAAAGGCGTTCGGGATATTTCAGATGTTCCAGTACCGCCGCCGCGAACAGCACATCATAAGGGGCACTGGCTTTGGCGCAGTCCAGCGCGTCCGACGCATCCAGATCAACCGTATGAACCTCGCTGCATCGCTGTGCGGCGATAGCAGTTGCTACCGGGTCGGCTTCCAATCCCGTCACACGACAGCCCAATTTTTGTTCCATATAACCAGAGAGATAGCCGGAAGCACAACCGAGTTCCAGCACTTTCGCGCCTTGTGGAATCAGCCGCATCAAAATGCTGTGCGCGTCGTCGGGATGCGCTTTTGCCGGGTCAAAAATCGATTCGAGGTGATATTTGGGTGTTTCGCTCATCACATCATTTCCGCGCATAGAGGATGACCCCGGTATTATGCAGCAGACCGAGCCGGACGAAAAATTGATCGACTACGCGCATGGCTTTCAGAATAGGCACGGCAATTCCTTCCGGCATTTTAAGCTGCGCGGTCACGTAACCCGTAAAGGCCGGGAAATCGACACGCTTTTCGACAGTGTACTGGCTGCTAATCAGCTTCACCCAGTCGTGTTCGCGCCCCGCACCTTCAAAGGGTGAAAGTCCCTCGGCCTGAATGCTGGCTTTCACCCGTGACGGTGCGCGTAAACCAAATTTGCGCAGGGCACGGATTTTGTCGCTGTACGATGTTTCAGTAGGTAAAACAAGGCACAATGCCCCGGAAATGAGGACGGTTGAGAGCGCTTCATCGCCAATCGTATCACTCGCCCAGAGCAAGCCGCCGGGTTTCAGCGCTTTATGGATTTCCGTGATGACATGATCGAGATTAATGAGGTGATGCAGTGATGATTTCACTGCGATGACATCATAGGTATCGGCGGGAAGTTCCAGCGTATTCAAATCCGCTGCCTGATAGGTAACGGTTCCTTTGACCTTCTCGCGCACGGATTCATAATATGAACGCGCGACCACCAGCGATTTTTCGCTCAGGTCGATTCCAGTAGCGTGTGCGCCGCGCTCTGCCATCGCCAACGTCAACCAGCCGGATGCGCAGCCCAATTCCAGCGCCTTCATCCCCGGCTGAATACACGCCAGAAAAGCATCAATATCCCCGGCGTGCATAACGACATTGTGACGCAGGTGGCGATGATGTGCCCAATCCGGCGGGACAGCCTGCGCCATGCGTTCGGATTCGCTGCCCCAGAGTTCGGCTTCTGCCGCTAATTTTTCCTGATACTGCGGGTCACTGCTCATTCGTTACTATCCTATCGTTTGCTGCGCAGCCATTGTGCTATATCCATCGCGCGGCGCATCGGGAATATCATGATTTGCAGGAGCGCCGCCCGTGTAGAACCGAAATATTTCCGCGCATAGATCAGCAAATCATCAAAGTATATCTGCGAGGCCGTCCGCCGCACCTGATTGACACTGGCGCGTTCCTCATGAATCAGCAGCGCTTCGGCTATAAAATGAATTTCACAGCCTGTTTGTAGAATGCGCCGGCAGAGATCATCTTCGGTGAAATACAACTTCAGCGCCTCGTCGAACCCGTTGATCTGCCGCATGGTCGCGCTGCGCAACATCAGATTCGAACCGGGCGCGACTTCTACCGGACGGCTGCTCTCGCGATTCCAATCGGCGTAAAACATGTAATCATGGCGGCGATTGCGCAGCGGACGGATGAATCCCAGAAGCGTGTAATCCAGCAGCAGATCAACATACTGCGGCAGGCGGGAACATGTCCGCTGAAAACTGCCATCGGGAAAGCGCATCTGACAGGTCACGAGTCCGACATCAGGATGCGAACGCAGATAATTCAACATGGTCGGCAGGGTTCCCGGCTGAAAAACCGTATCCGGATTCAGAATCAGCAGATATTCACCGCTCGCTTTCCACGCGCCGATATTGTTCCCGCCGCTAAACCATGTATTCCGTCCCGGTTCGATGACGACTGCTTCCGGCATAACTTCTCGCGCCATATCCGCACTGCCATCCTGCGAGGCATTATCCACCACAATCACTTCAAGGTCGAGGCCGCTGTGATGCGCCTGAATCGATCCCAGACAGCGCCGCAGTGGTTCGCGGGTGTTGTAATTGACGATCACAATCGATAGACGGTCTGGGACAAGGGACGCGGATGGACGCTGTTCATGCATGGCGGACGTGGGTTGTATCACTCATCTGAATTTCCATCTGAAAGGTTGTTAATCCTACCATCCGAGGCAAACATTGCCTATATCGGGTTGTATCGGGCGACTCTGCAACTTAATCACAGGCAGGAATGACATCTACCAGCGGTTGTATTCGATTTTAACCAGCCGTAAACCTGGCACGCGCATGTTAGGAAAATTGACATGCTGATTATGAAATTCTTCATTTGACCGCTTTTGTAGACTTGCCGCTTCCCCTTCGGTTATCCTGCACATCCATAGGCATTTATTCACAGATAAGGATAACCGCATGAAGCGTTTGGTTCTCATGATTGCTCTGTTGATGCTGGGATTCGTTATTACGCCTGCTCTGGCACAGGATCAGGAAGCAGGTTCATTGGACGGCATTAAGACTTATTTGCTCGACAAATCCACCGGGCTAGCGGATGGCGCTCAAATTCTGGCAGACCATGCGACTGCCTATTACGAGCTGGCGAAAGCAGCGGAATTTGATTACGCGGCACTATGGGCGACTAATGCCGAAGCAGTTGCAGAAGTGTTACAGCAGGCCAAAAATCAATGGATCACCATCAGCCCCGTTTATGAACAAATGGAAGGCATCGTAGCCGGGGTTCCTTCCCTGAGCGAATATGATGCGATTATTGACGCAGGTGTTTCTGGCGAAGAAGACCCGCAGAACGCGCCCGATTTTGATGTGACTTTGCCAGATGGAACGGTTATGTCACGTCCCGGTAACTTATTCGGTCTGTTGGAAGGTTCGCTCTGGGGTACGCATCCTGAACTCATCACCGACGTGCAGGCCGATCTGGATGGCGATAGCACAGTTGGTTTCGGCGAGGTTATTCCCGACGCAAACGCACTGAAGGGTATTGCTGACGCGATGGCCACCTACACCAGCGATTTGCTGAAATCGGCTGATGCGTGGGAGCCGAACGAAACCGATGCTTTCAGCGCGCTGGTCGCCAATATCCCAACCGTGAGCGACTTCTTCGAATCGTGGAAAGAATCGCGCTTCGTGATGGGGAGTGAAGCCACCCGCACCGATTTCGTGGTCGTCTCACGCTTGTCCGATATTAAGGATAACGTCTCAAGCTGGCAGGCCATTTATGACGGCATCAGCAGCCAGATTGCCGGTATCGACCCGGAACGTGACCAGCAGATCAATCAGGATTTGGATAGTCTGAAGGATTACGTCCTCGATTTGTATACACAGGAGCAGGATGGTCGCCGCTTTACACCGGAAGAAGCCGATTTTTACGGTTCAGAAGCGCAGGATCGCGCCATGATGATTACCGGGCAAATTTCGCAGGCGGCTGCACTGCTGAATATCACACTGCCCGAATAGAAAATCCGCACCCTATTGTAATTTGTGGGGCGCAATTGTACTGCGCCCTGCTGTATTTGTAGAAGCTGTCAGGAGTTACCATGTCCTCACGTCGTCCACGCCTCATCGTTGCCCTGTGTTTTGTGCTGATGTGTGCGGCTGCTATTTCAGTCACACGGGCACAGTCCGAAAGTCCGCAAGCTGCCGCTGATACCATCCGCCAGCAGTTGTTCGAAGCCCAGAGTCAGGTTCTGGGAAACGATCTAGCCACAGCACAAGCTGCTTTCGACCAGGCGTTTGATCTTTACCAAACCACGCTCGGCGCAACCTTTGAACAAAATCTGCCGGATGTGAATACGACACTGAGCGCGGCCTTTGAACAGGCATCAACAGCCATTCAGTCAGGCGATTCGCTGGGACTAGCGGCGGCGCGGGGGCAAATCTGGGCGGGGATGATGCAGGGCAGCGCGTTGATGGTCTTTGATGCGCTGCAAAAGAACGATGGAACACAGGCTCATGACTGGATTTTGCTGAGGGATTATCGTAAATCGACCAAATTCTCGCGCCCCGGTGCGGACGCGACACTGGCAATTCAGGGCGTATTGAATGGAAGTACCACAGCAGGTGATGCGCTTCAGGCCGCCCGGAATGATTTGCTGGATACCTATCAGGCGCAGGTCACGCGCTCGTTGAGCGATGCCGATCAGGCTTCCGAAAAAGGCTTCTCGATGCGTCGCGCTGAAGAAGCCGGTTTGGCGCTGGGCTATTTCGAAATTCTGACTCCGGTTTATGGCGAACAGAATGGCGATCAAGCACTGAATACGGCGCGTACTGCTTTTACGGCACTCTTGACAGCGGCACTGACGAATAATGAGGCTGGTTATCAAACAGCACGACAAGAAATTGATGCGGTACTCAAAGGGTTTCGGGCGGCACCGTTGTCGCAGGACGAGCAGGCACGCCGCGCCGGACAAATGCTGCGTTTCCTCGCGCTGGTTCCGGTGGAATATGGACGTGGTGTGCATGACGGACAGGTTCTAAAAGATATTGAATTGCAGGAAGCCCTGACCTTCTATGACGGCGCGACAGCCGCTTTTGCTGATCTGCAAACCGTTCTGGAAGCGCGGGATGCAGCGGGTACAGCCGAAGTTGCTGGGTTATTGACGCAGGTTTCCGACCAGATCAACAAGGTCGCTGACCCCGCCGACCTGCAAAGCACAATTGACCAGATCAACACCCAACTGACCGCGATTTTCCCGCCGGAATGGCAGTCGATTAACAACGACTCCGATGTGGACGTGATTAGCTCGATTCTCGATCAGATTGAAGCGGCCGTGAGCAGTGGACAATATGCGCTGGCGGAATCGGCTCGTCTGGAAGCCTATGCCATGCTCGAATTGGGCATCGAGCAACGGCTGCGGGGTTTTGCCCCGAATAAAGCTGCGACCATCGAGAGCCTGTTCTGGAGCGGGACAGGTGATGAACCCGGTTTGGCAGTGCTGCTGGGAACAGAAGCTCCGCTCAACATCATTAAAGCGAGAGTCAGCGATTTGAAGGCTGCATTAGTGGACGCACAAACCTTCCTGAGCAGCGAGAAAATCGCGCCAGAGGCGGTGGTGGGAAATGCTGGAATCATCGTCTTTAGAGAAGGACTTGAGGCTGTTTTGATACTGGCATCGTTACTCGCCAGCCTACGCACTGTTGAGGAAAAAGCATTCCGCCGTTTGATCGTCATGGGGGCAGGTGTGGCTTTCCTCGCAACCGGGGTAACGTGGTGGTTCGCTAACCAGATTTTGGTATCCATGATGCAGTACGGCGAACGGCTGGAAGCGATAGTCTCCCTGATCGCGATTGGTGTTCTCCTTCTAATTACCAACTGGTTCTTCCACAAGGTGTATTGGACGGGGTGGATGGCAGGCTTTCACAGTCGCAAGCGCTATCTGATCGCCGGTGCGCAGGTCGTTACCATCAGCCAATCCGCCGGACTGATTATTTTAGGCTTTACCAGCATCTACCGCGAGGGATTTGAAACGGTGTTGTTTCTGCAATCGCTGGTGCTGGAAGCTGGCATGGGTACAGTTTTGCAGGGTGTAGCACTGGGATTGTTCGGAACTGCTATCGTTGGTTTTGTAACATTCAGGCTCCAAGTACGTTTACCTTATAAGAGGATGTTGGTATTGACGGGCATTTTTATTGGTGCCGTACTGCTGACAATGGTCGGTAATACCGTTCATGTGATGCAAGCGGTTGGCTGGCTTCCGATCAGCCCGATTTCGCGTTTAGATTTACCATTCTGGATGGGGCAGTGGTTCGGGTTGTACGCTACATGGCAGGGAATTGGCGCACAGATTGCGGCAGCAGTATTCGTCATCGGCAGTTACTTCTGGGCAAACTCTGTAAACAGTTCGAAGTCTGGTAAGCGGCAGGTTACACAGTCGGTTTCTGCAACTGATGTTGTAAGTCAATAGTCCTATTTCCTCATTATCACATAATTCGATTCTGACACAGGGTGTAGCATAAGTGTTACACCTGAGTGCTTTATATTACAATTTGCGTTTCGATACAATTTCCTTTTTGCATCCACTACAGATCTTTCGAGGGAGGAAATTACACTTATCTGATATTAAGAAATATTCTGAAAGGTTGCACTTGCAAGGCTTTCCAAATAATGGTATCATCGATACAGGTAAAATATCAAATTTCATTTGCTATATATAATAAAATTTTTTACCAGAATAGTTAAATACAGCTAAGGTTATAGTATGGTTCACGAAATAATGACTCGCGTTTCACTGGACTCTTTTCGCGAGCGATCTGCTGGTAAAAAGGTAATCCTATTATACCCTTGGACAAGTTATCGAATGCTGTTCTTGACACATTTTGTAACGAATAATCCATCGGGTTTGCTCTACTATCGCATTGAAGAAAATCAAAATTCGTTGAACACCTGGTTAAAGGGTATGGTCGACGAATTTGAAAAGACATTGGGTGATTTTGGTCAGCAGTTAAAGGGTATCCTTAAAAATGGTAAGCCTGCTGCTCTGGGCGAGGCTTTGGCGGCTGATCTGGGTACGTACCGTAAAAAACGTGAACAGATAACCCTCTTCATCGATGAGATGGATCATATCCCCTTCGATGATGATTTCCAGGAATTTATACCCGCACTTGTCAATTCTCTCCCTAAGAATGTTCAAATTGCGATTAGTTCAAGGCTGCTGACATATCAACCCTGGTATGATCTGGTTGCCAGCGGTGAAGCCGTCGTTTTAGGGACAGAATATCGCAAAGATGATGTGATGTTCGCCCCCCACGAAGCGCCCAAACCGCAGCTCGAAGTGTATGCGCTGGGACGGGGTTATGCGCTGGTTAATGGACAGTACATCACCAATTGGGATGGCGCACTTCCCCGCAATCTGTTCTTCTTTTTCATGGATCGTCATCTTGTCACCCGGCGAGAAATATTTGACATTTTCTGGCCTGATCTTTCGGTCAAGGAAGCCACCAACGTTTTCCATGTTACCAAGCGGAAAATAAGTGAACGCATTGGGCTGAAGATTAACCCCGAAAACAGCTATGAATTGACCCAGTACAGCGCCGGGTTTTATGTTCCGAGTGATAAACTGGTGCGGCATTACGATGTTGGCGATTTCCAGGCAGCCATTGAACGCGCCATGATTACCGCCGACGAAGATGAAGAAGAAAACCTGCTCCTGCGTGCCGTTGAGGGTTACAAAGCCGACTTCCTGCAAGATACCGATATGCCCTGGATGATTGAGCGGCGCGAACAACTCTTGCAGTTAAATGCGCAGGCACTCATCAGCCTGGGGCGGATTAACAAGCGGCGTAATGATGATCCAGCGGCCCTGGGCTATTTCATACGCGCGCTTAAAGAAACACCCGGACGTGAAGACATTCACCGCGAAGTCATGTCGCTTTATCTGCGCATGGGACGGAAAGAGGATGCGCGTCAACAGTATAATAAACTGGTCGAGTATTTGCGCATGAACCTGAATATTTCACCCTCGCGCGAAAGCAAAGACCTGTTTAAGGTTATTGAAGCTTCCTGATCACCATCAAGGGGAGTCGCTGTTCACTCGCGACTCCCCTTTCCACGTTTAGAACATCATCATGTGCGCTTAACTAAAGCAGCGATTTGAGCCGGCTGCGATCCACATTACCACCGCTCAGAATACAGACCACACCTGCACCCTTTGCAAAGCTGAACTTACGGAACAACAACGCTGCAAAACTGGCTGCTGCGGCTGGTTCAGCTAACAGCTTACTGCGTTCCAGAATCAGCCGCATCGCCTCGCCAATCTCATCATCAGTGACCAGCACAACTTCATCCACTAAATGCTGGACATGTGCCAGATTGTGTTCACCGACAAAAGGTGCGGCTAAACCATCGGCAATCGTGCTGATTTTTTCGGGATGCACTGGCGTACCCTGCTGCAAACTCTGCGTCATAGCAGATGCGCCATCCGGTTCAACGCCGATAATTTTGATGGAGGGGCGTTTGGCTTTCAAAGCTGCTGCCACGCCAGAAATCAAACCACCGCCGCCTATCGGAACCACGATAATTTCCGCATCAGGCGCATCATCGATAATTTCCAGGCCGAGCGTACCGTGTCCAGCAATCAGAAAAAGATCATCAAACGGGTGAACAAAAGTGAGATTACGTTCACGCTGGATTTCCTGCATTTTGGGCAGCAGTTCATGATGCGAACCATGCAATATAACCTCGCCGCCATATCCGCGCGTGGCATCAATTTTGCTCTGTACCGCGCTTTCTGGCATAACGATAGTGGCTTTCACACCGAGCAGGGACGCAGCATAGGCTAATCCAGCGGCATGATTCCCGGCTGAAATGGAGATGACCCCACGCGCTTTTTCCTCGGCTGACAAGCTGTTCAGCTTATTAATCGATCCGCGCGGCTTGAAAGAACCCGTTTTCTGGAACATCTCGGCCTTAAAATGCAGGTCGGTTCCGGTCACTTTCCCCAGTAATGAGGCACTCAGCATGGGTGTGCGGTGCAGTTGATTACCAATGACCTGCTGGGCTTGCAGGATGTCAGCGAGTTGGACGAGGGTATCCGGTATCATAAAGTTAATTTCTTTCTATTGAGCAGATTTCACGCAGATAGTAAACCTGCCGAATCAATTCCACAAATTCAGGTGGATTCCGCGCTAGAATATGAGCAAACGAACAGGGAACCCATTTATGACCGTCGTCACGCTGGAACATGTCACCAAAAAATTCGAACAGCAGGGTGCACATGATGTACATCAAATCACTGCTGTGAATGATGTTTCACTTAAAATCCAAACAGGCGATGTGCTGGCGATTTTAGGGCCTTCCGGCTGCGGCAAATCGACACTGCTGCGCTTGATTGCCGGACTGCTTCCACCAGACGAAGGGCGCGTTCTCTACGATGACCGCGATTTGATCGAGGTGCCGCTGCGGGAACGTGGAATTGGTATGGTGTTTCAGGAAGGCGCTCTGGTACCGCACTGGGAATCGCGCAAAACTGTCGGATTTTTCCTCAGTCTGCGCAAACGCGAGGCGGAAGTACCCGAACGCCTGAAGCAAATCTCTAAGATCACGGGCATTGGCCTGGATGACCTGCTCGAACGCCGCCCCCGCCAGCTTTCCGGTGGCGAAAAGCAGCGTGTCGGTATTGCTCGTGCCCTCTCGCGTGATTTGCAGGTACTGCTGTTCGATGAACCGTTCGCCAATCTGGATGCTAAATACCGAACTGAAGCCCGTGTCGAACTTAAACGCCTGCTGAATGCTTTTCCCACCACATCGATTTATGTTACCCACGATCAAGTGGAAGCCATCGCCCTTTCCCACCGTATCGCCATTATGCGCAATGGTCACTTTGAGCAGGTGGGAACCTATTCACAGTTATATTCCAGCCCACACAATCGTTTTGTTGCCGGATTTGTGGGTACGCCCCCCATCAACTTTTTTGAGGGGAAAATCATGAGTGGTCATTGGCAGGGGGAGAACTTTGGCCCGTTCCCGGTGCGTAAGGATTTGCCGGAAGAAACAAAAGTGACAGCGGGTGTTCGCCCGGAACATATTCATCTGGCGCAGGAAGGGATATATGGGGTAGTTGACCAGGTAACGCCGTTCTTTGCCGAACATTACCAACTGGTGGCTGTTCATCTCGGCAGCGAACATTGGATGTTAACCGCTCCCCTCCACGCGACTATCGAAATCGGTTCGACCATTCAATGCACATTTAATCTGGAAGACGTACTCTTTTTTGATACCAGAACAAGTGTGCGCATTGGCTGACATTCGATACCCATCTCGGCAGCTCTAAAAGCATTACTCCTTGTACACAATAACCTTCCCTCAAAATGCTTCTTCTCACGGGACATTAGGTTAATCCACAGCAGTCATAGTAATAAATCTTTATGAAAGTCACTGGTACTTTCATGCTAAAATCCTTTTTGTAATATGGGATCGACTTCAAGTACTGTATTTACAACCATATGACTTGCTTTTGAAGAAGTTTTTAAACAGGCAGTAGTCCCAGGTTATAGCAGTTAGAGTGAAAATGTGACCAGCGAAATAAATCAGGATTCATTAACTGAACTTCTAAAAGAAAATGAGGCCTTACGCACAACCATGCGCCAGCAGGCCGAACGGTTGCATTTTGTTGAGCAAGCGCTGGCTACTGTCAGCTCCCCTATAACCATTGCGGATATGCGGCAGCCTGATTATCCCCTGATTTTTATCAATCATGCTTTTGAACAACTGACGGGCTATGCCGAAGCGGAAATTATCGGACGGAACTGCCGTTTTTTGCAGAACGACGATCGCGATCAAGCCGGTATTGCCGAAATGAACCGGGCACTGAAAGCAGGGCAGCCTTGTACGGTTATTGTGAGAAATTATCAAAAAGACGGTTCGTTATTTTGGAATGAAGTCAGCCTGTCTCCAATTTACGACAAAGATGGCGCTTTAACCCACTTTGTCGGTATCCAGAATAACATCAGTGGGCACAAAATAGCGGAAGAAAATCTTCAAAACACCAAAGGTCAATTACAAGCCATTCTGGATAATTCAGTTGCAGCTATCTTCATAAAGGATTTGAGCGGCTGTTATATCATGGCGAACCGCCGTTACTACGAATTGAACGGCATAAAAGCAATGGGCAGCATAGAAGGTAAGGATGATTTCGATATTTTCCCGCCAGAACGGGCAAAAGCCTTCTATGCAGCGGATCAACAGGTCATGCTTGAAAATCATGAGGTGGAAATTGAAGAGACGTTTATACGAGGTGAACAGAAATTCACCCACCTGACCGTCAAATTCCCCCTGCGCGACAGCTATGGTCATCCCTACGCCATAGGAGCCATCGCTACCGACATCACCGAACGCAAACGTTATGAGACAGAACTGCAAGAAGCGCTTGACCAGCAGCGTGAACTGACGGATCTTAAAGTGCGTTTTGTATCAATGGCTTCCCATGAGTTCCGTACCCCCCTGGCAGCCATTCTAGCGGCCTCGGAAACGCTCATTGCCTATCGTCATAAGATGAGCGATGAAGATACAAATCGTCGGCTCCAGAAAATTGAAAATCAGGTCAAACATTTGCGGGGCATCATTGATGATGTGCTGCAACTCACCCGAAACCAGTCTGAGCCAGCGACAGCAGCCTTCAGCGAGTTTGATTTCGATGGACTTTGCCGTGAGATGGTAGAGGAATTTCAAAATCAGCCGGACGTGACCCAGCACTTCGTCTATACCGCCTCTGAACAGCCCTTTCGGGTTTATTTAGACCCTCAACTGATGCGGCAGATTCTCACAAATCTGATTTCGAATACCATTAAATATTCCGCTAAAGACAAAACAGTTTGGGTCGATATTGCGCGGCGGGAGAATGAAATCATCCTCAAAGTACGGGATGAAGGCATTGGAATTCCCGCAGATGACATGAAGCACCTGTTTGAAGCTTTTCATCGTGCTTCTAATGTAGGGACAGTTCAAGGTACAGGCCTGGGACTGGCGATTACATTACAAGCGGTTGAGCGACAGGGCGGCAAAATGGATGTTCAGAGTGAAGTCGGTGTTGGAACAACTATTATAGTGAGTCTCCCGCAAGGGATGTGAAAAGAGTAGGACATGACTAAAATTCTCGTCATCGAAGATGAAGAACCCCTGCGAGAAGAAATCCTGGAATGGTTGGGATTTGAAGATTTTGAAGCCTTTGGTGCCGGCGACGGTGTGGAAGGTGTAGAAGCTGCCCTGCGGGTTATCCCGGACTTGATTGTCTGTGACATTATGATGCCGCGTCTTGATGGGTATGGGACACTACTGGAACTGCGGACTGATTTAAGTACCGCTTCTATCCCCTTTATTTTCCTGACCGCGCGCGCGGATCGCGAATCGGTTCGTTACGGCATGGAATTAGGCGCAGATGATTACCTGACCAAGCCATTTACCCGTCAGGAACTCTTCCAGGCCATCCGAACCCGGCTGGATAAGCGCGCCATACAGGATCGGGAATATATCCAGCAAATTGATAATCTGCACGAAGCGATTAATCAGGAGCGTGAGCAGCGTATCCTGAAATCACGTCTGGTTTCCATGTTCTCGCATGATTTTCGCAACTCGCTGGCGGCTATCCTGTCATCGAACAGCCTGCTGCGCGATTATTCGGAACGCATGTCACCAGAGCGCCGTCAAACCCATATGAATCAGATCGAAGCCTCTGTACGCCTGCTGCTGCATATGCTGGACGAGATGATTCTGGCGGGTCAGATCGAAACCGACAATCTGAGTGCCCATCTGGAAACTTTTGATCTAATTCAATTCATGAATAATATCGTCAAAGAGTTCCGCTTAATCGATAACGACGAACATCCCATCCTTTTTGATTTCGCTCAGGACATTCGGGTTCACCTGGATAAAAACCTGATTCGCCGATTAGTCGCCAATTTGCTGTCCAACGCCATCAAATATTCAAGCCCTGGCACTGAAATCAATGTTCGTGTCCAGCAGCATAATGATGATGTCGTATTGAGCATTCGCGATCATGGTATCGGCATCCCGGAAGCGGATCTGGAACATCTTTTTGAAGCTTTTCATCGCGCCTCAAATGTCGATAACGTGGAAGGAACCGGGCTGGGGTTGGCAATTGTTCAGCGCGTGGTGGATTTACATAACGGCACGATCAACATCGAAAGCCAGGTTGGTGCAGGGAGTACCTTTACCGTTACCCTGCCTTGCCAGCCGAAAGGAATTTAGGTCTCATGAAGCGTATCCTTGTAATCGAAGATGAAGCAGCTATTCTCGAAGAGGTAATGGATTGGCTGGGGTTTGAGGAATTCGAGGCGGCAGGTGCGTCTAATGGTCGCCTCGGTCTGGAAGCGGCGCTGGAAAAAGTCCCTGACCTGATTGTATGCGACATCACCATGCCGGAGATGGATGGATACCAGGTGCTGCTTGAACTGCGCAAACATCCGGAAACAGCCCTTGTCCCGTTTATTTTCCTGACCGCTCGTGCCGATCGTTCCTTTATGCGACACGGCATGGAATTGGGTGCAGATGATTATGTCACCAAGCCATTCAGCCGGGCTGAACTGCTGGCGGCGATTCGCTCCCGTCTCGAACGTCACCAGAATATTGCCGAAATCCATGGACGTAGTTTGGATGATGCCAAAATCAAGCTGTCGAGTCTGGTCGCCAATGAACTGCGCAGCCCGCTTTCATCGGTCAACAAGGTTAAGCAGATTATCGAGCAGCAGATTGACCAGTTATCGCCGAGCGAGATTAAGGATTTGCTCGAAACGCTCAGCCTGGGAACCGAACGGTTGCATCATCTGGTTGAGCAGATGGTGTATCTGACCTATCTGGAAACGGGTCAACTCAGCCGCTCGATTATTTTTGAGAAACCATCCGTGGTGTATATGTGGCAGGTTATTCCCTCTGTTGTTGATCTGGCGCGCCGTTTTGCTGACCGCAATAGTGACCGGGACATTAATCTGGATGTGCGCGATGGAGATGCCGCAGTCATTGCCAATACACCCGCTTTGAAACATGCGCTGGCAGAACTGATCGCTAATGCGCTGAATGAATCGCAGCAAAGCGGCGGTGTTTCCGTCTCGGAATGGAAAAACGAAAAATCAGCCTGGATCAGCATTATTGATCAGGGCACTGGCTTAACTCCGGCTGAGAAAGCGCGTGCCATGATGCCTTTCCAAAGCAGGGGACAGGCACAGGAAGAGTTGAGTCTGGGGCTAACGATTGCACAGCGTATTCTCGAAGCACATGGTGGCGAAATGACCATCGAGGCTGTTGAAGGTAAAGGCACTCAGATCATCGTATCCTTACCGCTGCTCGGTGCTACAGGTTAGACAACATCCATTCAGGATAAGCTGGTTAAGGGCTGCTGGTTGCTTCGGGCGCTGGCGTATTGGGGTGAGCGGCTTGCGCAGTAAGCGTGAGCAGTTGTTCAGCCGTACCAATAATGTCCGGCGTGGGCGTAATCGTCAGCGAAGCCTGTGCAGTTGCTGTCTGTGCAATGGCTGTGGCGGTACCGTTGTTGATGTTATCGCTGATTTTGGAGATGACGCGCATGGTCGCCAGCACAGCGATAACCAGCAGAACACCCGCAAAAATGCCTGCCCAGGGCAGTTTATAAGGCGAGGGCTGCGGAGCCACTGTAACCTGAGGTACAGACGTTTTGGAACCTGGAAGTGCGGCTGCGGGAAAATGTTCCTGAATGGTTCCCAGCAGGCGGGTGATGTCCCGATTAAAATCCGGGTCATTACGGACAGGCGCGGCATTACGGTAATGCAGATCACTCAGGGTTTCCGGCAAATCATCTGGATTGGGCATAACAGCTTCATCCACCAGAATGGGGATGACCAGCACATTCGGACGCTTGAGACCCGTTTCGACTTCGATACGGACAAAATCATCATGATGATCGAGCCGCCGCTTGCCCTGCGGGTCAGCGGCATTCAACCAGCCCTGCCCGATAATCACCAGCAAAACATCACACAGCGCGACTTCATGTTCCAGAATGGCGCGATAATTAGCACCGGGGGGAATGTCGTCCACATCCTTGAAGATGCTGCCTTCGCCAAAGGTCTGACATAAGCGGTCATAGATCCGACCACTGACGGCGGCACTATCCGAACGACGATAAGAGATAAAAATACGCGGCACAGTGACCCTTAAAATAACGTCTATCTATTACAAAAATCGCTCATGGGCGCTGGAAGAAATAATATTCGAGGATGTCGCGCACAATCGGAGCCGCTACCGCTGAACCTTCACCTGCATTTTCGACAATGACCGTAATCGCGATTTCCGGGTCATTTTTCGGGGCATAGGCAGAGAACCATGCGTGTGGCTCTGCGGTGGCAGGGCCGTCCTGCGCAGTTCCGGTTTTACCACAAACCCCAATCGTTTGCAGATCGGAATTACGGAACTGATACTCAGCAGTACCCGCACGTTCCGTTGTCACATTGCACATACCTTCACGTACCACATCCATCACATCGGCACGAATATTAACATTTGCCATCGCATCAGGTGTTAAAGTGTAGCTGGGGGCTTCACCGAGGATGCCCACTTTATCGACCAACTGTGGACGATAAAGGATACCACCATTGGCGATAGCCGCAGTCCAGCGGGTCACTTGCAGCGGTGTGACCTGCACATCACCCTGACCGATAACCATATTAACCGCATCGGAGAATGACCAGTTGAGGCCGGTGATACGGCGTTTCCATTCCGGGTCAGGCACAAGACCAGCATTTTCCGCCAGATCAGTCAGACCAGTCAGTTGACCAAAACCAGCGCGGCGCATGTAACTGGGGAGCGCTTCCGGGTCGAACTGGTCAAGCTGGTAGCCGACTTCATAAAAGTATGGGTCGCAGCTCTCAGTGATGGCTTGCGATAGGGTAAGCGTGCCATGACCGCCGGGCAGCCAGTCATAACGGGTAAAATTGTCTTCACGGTGCCATGAGCCGTTGCAGGTATAGCGCTGATCGAGGGTATATACACCAGCATCCGCGACGGCGGCAGCGGAAAGTGTTTTCATAACCGACCCTAACGGATAAACGCCCTGTGTCGGACGGTTCAGCAGTGGGCGGCGCGGGTCAGCCTGCAACGCTGCTACGACTTTGGCGGCAGCATCGCGTCCCATGCCCGGGAACGGCGCGAATACATCCGCATCATAGGTGGGATAACTCACCATCGCCAGAATTTCACCCGTGTGAATATTCATGACCACTGCTGCGGCACCTTTCGAGCCGGGTGCCCAGGCATCCTTGGCGTTGGCATAATAATCCGCGAAGATTTTCTCGATATGCGCCTGCAAATCCGAGTCAATCGTTAGCCAGACGCTTTCCGCTGGACGGGATGCACTTTGAGCGATTTGACGCAGCACTTCGCCAGTTGAACTGACAATTACGAGCTGTCCGCCGGGATGTCCGCGTAAACGATCATCCCAGCTTTGTTCGATGCCACTTTGACCGAGAATAGAATCAGAGTTAAAGCCTTCTGCTTCAATAGCCGGAAGTTCGGATTCGTCGGGATAACCAACCGTACCGACGATGTTCGGCAGCAGCGTGCCGCTTTCATAACGCCGGGTTGGGCGACCATCGAATTGGGCGGCGCAAGCCGTCTCAAGCTGCGTATGCGTCTGGTCATATACAGCCGGTTCAAGGGTGCCGAGTTCCATCAACCAGTTAGAAGCCGATTGATTGTAAATTTTCTGCACATCGGCAGGGTCTTTGCCAATAGCAGGCGCTAACAGATTCAGACAGGACGGCCAATCCGGGATGTCCTGCTTAATGGCACGAACAATCACGATACGTCCGTTTTGATCGGCCAGAATTTTGCCGTTTTTGTCGTAAATATTAGCGCGGCTGGGGACGCTGATCTCCAACCGAAGCTGACCGCCGCGGCTCATTTCCGCGAAAATATCACCGGGTGTCCAGGCGACACGCCAATCTTCGGCCTGCGAGTCAAAAACCAACTGCATGTTACGGTTGGGATCGTCCAGACTGCCGAGCATACGGGTCTGGAAACTGACATCATAGTTGAAAATGGCGACATCAGAGCGAGTCGTATCCGGGTAAAGGGTGACAGGGTTGTAGGTCAGGCTTTCCATCGTCATCTCATCATGAGCGTTCTGGTAAGCAGCGGTGAATGTTTCCAGTGGAGTGGCCTGCTGACTGGAAAAGGTGATGAGCGAATACATACCCGTATAATCGCCTTGACTCCATGCTTCCAGAAAGTTGAGCGCGACAGGTGTGGCTTTTTCCAGCGGCGGTGGAAGTGCCAGCGGCGCGAGTGTTGGCAGCGGCTGAATCTGCGCGGCAGGGGACGGGCGGCAGCCGACCAGCAGCAGCAAAACCAAAACCGATAGCAGCGTTACTTTACGAATCAAAGCCTGTTTCCAAAACAATTCAACCCATCCAGTACGATTCATTGTAATCCGCTTCGGTCAAATGAGCCAATTACTATCTGTGATACAATCATTTTATGTGATTGGGTGCTGGTAGAGAAAAAGGGTTTTCCAATGATTCCTGATCCTCTAACAATAACCATTCCGCTGCAAACGGATGAACAGGGCACGATTCGGGTCAGCGGTACGCGAGTTACACTCGATACAATCATTGCACGACATCAGCAGCGTGACAGCCCGGAAGCGATTCATGAAGGCTTTCCAACTGTACCAGTCACGGATATTTACGCCATCATTGCTTACTATCTGGCGCATCGGGAAGAACTGGATACCTATTTGGTGCGGCGTGATGAAGAAGCGGAACGTATCCGGCAGGAAGTTGAAGCCAACTACACCCCTGAGCAAAAGGCATCTACCGAGCGTTTCCGTAAGTTAATCGAGGAAAAACGCCGCGAAATAGAAGCAGGTATGCCAGAGGATTTCGAAAATCAGATGAAGTACATTCCAATCCGCTAATCCTTTGGCATACGGATGTTCAAAACTTCTGTAAATTAATCATTTTAGTACACCTGATAAACAGGTGATAACAGGTAAAAATTTGCATCCCGTTTGCGAATTCTCACGGCGCATTAACCACAAAGCTGTCGGTAGTGCTCCACGCGCCGGGTTTATTATTGGCATCAATGGCGCGGACATGCCAGTAATACAGGCCGTTGGGCAGATCGTCGGTAGTCTTGTATAGCGGTGAAGCTGGCAAAACAGCCGGATGAAATTCGTTGCTGCCGAAGTCCTGATTATTGTCCACCTGAATTTCATAGCCTGTTGCCCATGTGACAGCCGCCCATGTCAGAGTCGGCTTGTGTGTGGTGAAGATGTTGCGACTGGGTGTGGCATCAGCAGGTGAACTCGCCATCGCCGCCACACAAGCTGAAAATTCCGATGTGTTATTGCCCGGATCAGTGGCAGTGGCGGTGATGAACTGACCATCCGCGACAAAGGTCGGGAGCGTCACATTTATCACTGCATTTCCAGAACCATTCGTATTGACATTGCTAAAGCCGAGGAAGGTCTGCCCTTCGCCATTGCCGGAGCTGTCGCAGGCTGGATTGGCGAAAAATTCCAGGCGGAAAGTTGTATTCGGTGTGCTGTTCAGGATTCCAGTAAGGACAATATCGGTTGGCTCGGAAACGGCACCGGTCAGCAGCGGGAAGTTTTGCAGGTTATTGGGGCCTGTATCCGCATCACCCGCGTCATTGGCGGTTATACCATCGCCTTTGAGGTCGATACCCAATTGAATATCGCCGTAAATCTGGTTGCCCCAGATACGATTACCCGTTGAGAAAGCGGATACATTTTCGGCATACACCCCACGTCCGAGGTTATAGGCAATGCGGTTGGCTGCCGCGGCAGTCGTCCCACCAATCAGATTGTTATCGGACTCCTCGCTGATTTTGACCCCATCACCGTGATTACCAATGGGCTGTGTTCCGGTGACATCCGTGCCGATGTAATTCCCCTGCACTGTGTTACTGTCGCCACCTGTCGTCCCGGCGAAATTCACGCCATCATCATTGTTGCCAGAGATGATGTTGCGGTCTGCGGCAGTTATTCCACCAACGACATTGTTAGTCGAATTATAGATGTAGACTCCATCGCGATTGCCGCGCGCCTGCGTCCCGGTGTTGTCGATGCCGATGTAGTTGTCGATGATGGTGTTATTGCCGCCATTTTCCAGCGTGATGCCGCCAAAGGTGAATCGGTTGATAATCAAACCTTTAACGGTGCTGTTCCCGCCCTGAATCCACAAACCATTGGCCGGAATGGCCGCCGGAATCAGACTGCCATCCAGTTCGATGAGCGGTGCGCCGCTGTAACCGGGCTGAGTCGTGCCGTCAATGATGACCGGACTGGTAATTGCCGGATACATGACGTTCGGCTGAATGGTATGCACGCCTGCACCGGGGATATTGAAGGCGATGGTGGTGGCATCTGGCGCGGCATTGGCGGCATTGATGGCTTCCCGCAGCGAACAGTTCGTTGGGCTGCATGTTCCGTCATCGATGTCACTGGCGTTGTTGACAACCAGTAGTGAAATATTGACTCTGGCGATGAAAGCATCTCCTGTGCCATTGATTGTATTCTGATAGGCTGCGACAGTCGGAAAATCAGTAGAGGCGGTACCACTCGCTATATAGACATTTCCGGCGTTATCGAGAGCGATACGTCCTGGCGCGTAAAAATCACCATCAACATCACTTCCGCCAAGATATGAAGAAAACAGTAAGCTCGAACCCGCTGGGCTGAATCGAGCAATATACAGGTCAGTGGTAATATTTGATCCAGTCTTCGTACTTTGGAAAGCTTCTACCATTGGAAAACTCGAAGAACGGGTTGTGCCAGCGATGTAAGTGCTACCCGTTATATCAACAGCTATACCACCCCCAGCATCGACACCACCGCCTAGATAAGTTGAATACAGTAATGTTGAACCTGCTGCATTAATTTTGGCGACAAAAGCTCCTGGATGACCTGCATTCGATGTCTGATAAGCATTCAGCAGTGGAAAATCGGTTGACCACGTAACACCTGTCAGATACACATTACCGCTGCTATCAATCGCGATACCGCTTGCCTCGTCATTGTCGCTTCCGCCAAAATAGGATGAATAAGCCAGATTTCCGGTTGGGGTGAATTTGGCAAAAATAGCATCTTTACAGGTTATATCTCCGATTGGGCAGTTTGCTTTTCCATCAGTGGGTTGTAAGGCATTGACCACTGTGAAATTGAGTGAATCGGTATAGCCTCCGATATACACATTGCTGCCTGAGTCAATTGCAATATCTCCTAAAAGATCAATTCGATCACCGCCCAGATAGGTGGAATAAATCAGAGATGTACCATTGGCCTGAAGCGCAGTCACGAAAATATCCCAACCGATACCAATAATGGAGTTCTGAGCGGCGTTCGCAGTGGGAAAATCAGTCGAAACAGTTATGCCAGTAACATACATTTTAGAAGCCGAATCAACCGCGATTTTGAGGGCAATGTCATCATCGCTGCCACCCAGGTAGGTGGAATAAAGCAAAGCCGAGCCATCGGGATTCAACTTTGCGATAAAGCCGTCCCGTAATGCGCTGGTATTATAGGTCGATTGGTACGCTCCAACGATTGGGAAATCAGCCGATTGGGTGTTTCCTACCACATAGGCATTGCCAGCGCCATCGACAGCGATACCATACCCATCTTCTCTGTCTGCTCCACCCAGATAGGTAGCATATAGCAATTGAGAACCGTCCGGGCTTAGTTTCGCTATAAAGACATCTTTGGCAGTGAGTATAGGATGCAGAGGAGTAGCTGTAGGGAAATCGTTGGAAAGGGTATCGCCCACGATGTAAATATTCCCGGATGAATCGAGCGCAATATCTCGACTTGTATCCCCCTGACTTCCACCGAGATACGTGCTATATGCCAGCGTCGGGTCAAGTGTGAGCGCATAATCAGCATCATAATCGCCTAGCTTGAAGCCGATGCTGCCATCATCCGTCAGTTGGTAAGCAATAGAGACGGGAACATCCTGTCCATTGATGTGCTGCCATGCCAGTGGGGCTTGTTCCGCCAGTACACTACCACCGAGGAGCGCGATGTGTAAATCACCGCTGGTTACATCGACTGCCACATGATCCGCACCAGCATAACGCCAGCGCACAATCGAGGGGTCGGTATGCGGCGCGACGATGTACGAGCCTTTGAGCAGCCCTTCCTTGCCGTCATAGTGTAAATCTACACCGGGATAGAGATTCGTGTAGGTGATGCTGCCATAGGTCGGAATACCAGTATGCCACTGTGACGGGTCACTGCCGATGAACGTGTTGACTTTGCCGGGAAGTACATTCGAGCTGCTGATTTCCGGCGCAGGATTCGCGTCCACAAATTGCAGCCGCAGAATTGTCGATGCTGTTGGTGAATCAGATTGTTGATAGGGGACACTGTTATCAGCAGGAGTTTCCGTCGGCGGGAGGGGCAGCGCCAGCAGCACTTCCGATCGTGTGAATGCTAATGTGCCACCCAAACCCCGAACCTGATAGCTGACTTCCGGTTGGGATTGTCCAACATTTGGCATGAATGAAAGCGGTAGATGAGCGCTAATCGGCGCAGCACTGTCAGCCTGCACGTTGGGGCGATTCATCGCCAGCAGCAGCAGCAAGACCAGGCAAAAGCCCGTTAGCGAAGTGCGTTTTGGAAATATCAACATGTTTTTTCCGTATGAAGTCTTAATAGCCACGATGCAGTTTCATAAACCGCATTTAAAGATCACGTTATAGAGTCCTTTTTCTATTGTACGCCAGGCAGCGTTTAGCGGAAATAAACAAAGGCGGGATGTAAAAGGTCGTCAATTCACACGCTGTTTATGCAATGTGGCTGCGGATATTATTCACATGAAGTGTGTAATCCCGCGTATATATAGAATCTGAACAAAGCTGAAGAAGGTAAAGAGGTTTACAGTGTATGGTACTACTCAAGCGTGTCATGTGGCCCCGTAAGGGTGAAGAACTGGCGATTTATGAAAATGGTGTCCTGCTGATTGATGGACACGTCATCCATGCCGATGACCGATCAATCACCGTTCTGGGACGAAATTCCCAGACCGTAACCGTGACCAGCCAGAAACTTTCAACTGGTATTGATAACGGTAGTTTAGTCGTCAAGAAAAAGACCGGCCCGTTGAGCAGCAGATAACCCCACAAGTCCACCCTCTGCCCCTCTCGACAATTTTCTGTTATCATCGGCGTTATGCACATTTTGCACCTCACGCCGTATTATGCCCCTGCGTATGCCTTTGGCGGCGTTACCCGCTCCGTCGAAGGCATGACGCAGGCGTTGGCACGTCGTGGACATCGCATAACCGTCCTGACGACAGATGCCCTGAATCAGACCAGCCGCACAGATGCCCCATCAGATGAGATGTTGAACAGCGTTCATGTCCTCCGGGTGCGGAATCTCTCCCCTTTTTTACGTGGACGACTCAATTTATCCACCCCCTATCGCTTGCGCGATGTTGCACGAACGATTTTGCCGGATGTTGACCTGATTCACGGTCACGAATTCCGCACGGTTGAAAATCTGCTGCTGACCCCGCTGGCGGGTGAATATCCATTGGTACTGTCGCCACATGGCACACTGGCGCTGCATACCGGGCGCAGCGGTGTAAAGGCCCTGTGGGATAAGCTGCTGAGTCCGATGGTGGCGCGGCGCTTCAGGCATATCGTCGGTCTGACACAGGATGAGGTCGATGAAGCGAGAGCATTGTGGGAAACCTTTGCCCCACAGTCAAAAATCGGCTTCAGCGTGATTCCCAACGGTGTGAATCCGGACGAATACGCCCATTTATCCGGGCGAGAATCATTTCGCCAGCGCTATGGCTTGGGCGACGCGCCAGTCTGTCTGTTCATGGGGCGGCTGCATGAGCGCAAAGGAATCGGGATTTTGGTCGAAGCTTTTCGGCAGTTGAACAATCCTGATGCGCGTTTGCTGATTGTCGGGCCGGATGAAGGAATGCTGGCGGCGCTTCAACCACTGTTGGATAAGCGCATGATGGTGACGGGTTATCTCGGTGGTGCAGATCGATTGGCAGCCTTAGCAGCGGCGGACATGCTGGCGCTGCCTGCGGTGGGTGAAGGTCTGCCGATGGGGGTGTTAGAGGCAATGGCGGCGGGTCTGCCCGTGATCGTGTCGCCCGGCTGTCATCTGCCGGAAGTTGTGCAATATGGTGCAGGATTGGAAGTGGAAGCCGCAGCAAAACCACTCGCTGAGGCATTAAATCAGCTTTTGAGCGACAAAACCGCTCGTCAACAAATGGGACAGGCCGCGCGGATGCTGGTGCAGGAACATTTTACCTGGGATAAAGTCGCGGCGCAGTTGGAACAGCTTTATCAAGGATTGCTTTAGGGCGTGTAGACCTTCTCACCCGCCGGAATCTCGAACGGGAGGCGATTTTCGCGCGGCGCGAGGGGACATACCCAGCGTGGATTGTAGGAGCAGGAGGG
This sequence comes from Aggregatilineales bacterium, assembly GCA_044226645.1. Taxonomy (GTDB): domain Bacteria; phylum Chloroflexota; class Anaerolineae; order Aggregatilineales; family Phototrophicaceae; genus CFX2. The sequence goes on along the minus strand of JBGAGR010000086.1, from coordinate 2,837 downwards.
GTTATAGGCGTAGTTGAAATCGAGCACCATCTCATCCAGAGTCGCGCCTAAATCCGCGCCCTTAATGGTGTCGTACAGATAACGTCCCGCACCATAAGTCGTATCGCGATTGGTGGCATCACCAAACGACAGAAATACCCCGCCGCCATAACCCATAATCCAGAACAGACTCAATGTTCCGCTGCCCGTTGGAACGGTAAATGAGACTTTCCCGAAGCGCCTCATGCGCAAATGACCATCATCTTCGAGTTCAATGTCGCCTCATGCGCAAATGACCATCATCTTCGAGTTCAATGTCGAGGATTTCCGGCTCAACATCGTAACTGACCTGTCCGATCACGCGGAAAGCCGGGTCATAGGGATAATATTTCAGCCCGGTGAAGGCTGCTTTCTGCCCCTCATCCAACGCGGACTGCGGATGCGTGCGGAAAATAGCGTCTTTGGCTGCGTGAAAAGCTGTCCAGGCGGCGGGATCGCCATCCGCCTCGCGCACCATGCGGAAAAGATCGGTCACACGGCGGCGATAATCAAGCAGATCAAGCATGAGTTAGTGTTTCCCATTTTTTGGCGCAGCTATCTCGTAACCGCAAAGCGCTGCCAGTTCATCTTCGACACCCGGCTCCGCCACAAAGGTCAGTGTATCCTGTGCCTGAATCTGGGTATCGCCATGCGGCAAAATCAACTTATCATTGCGTTGAACGGAAGCAATCACACTGTCTTTAGGCCATGCCACTTCGCGAATCCGTTTGCTGACAATGGCCGCGTTGCTGGCAACATGTAATTCGATGACTTTCGCGCCAGTCAGCGCATTCAATCGAATTTGTTGGACGCGCTGCTGTGTTTTCATCTTACGTGCGATAGCCGTCTGGTAGGCATCCATGACATCGGAGCGGGTCAGCAGGCCGATTAATTCGCCGCTGCGTTCCTCAATTACGGGAACCTGACCAATGTGGTTAGCGCTCATGCAGCGAATGCCGACCCACAAGGCCTCATTGGGGGAAACGGTTGTGACATCACGGGTGCAAATATCTTTCACCGTTTTCGGATTGCTGTCAGCGGCGGAATCAAAGGCAGTCTGCAAATCCGTCAGCGTGACGATACCATACAAATGGCTGTTTTCATCCAAAACGCACAACGCTCGTGTATGTTTTTTGCGCAGCGTATCACGCAGTTCCGTCAATGAAGCCGCAGCCGGAATACTTGGCGCGGGTGTTTCCATCACTTCATCAATGGTAATGCTCTGCATCACATCGACATCGCGCCCCTTCGGTAAATGTACCCCTGCACCCATCAGCGCCATCGCATCCAGCCCGCCGGGAACCAGCCGCTCGGTCAGGTAAACACAAATCACTGTTGTGAGCATAATCGGCATCACCAGGCGGTAATCATTGGTCAGTTCGAAGGCCAGTAGAATGCCGGTAATCGGCGCACGAACCACCCCCGCCATAACCGCCGCCATACCAGCAATGGCAAAGGCTTCATGCCCCGTAGCCGCGCCACCCGTGATGATTTGCCCGAACGCACCACCCACCATCGCCCCAATAAACAGCGTGGGCGCAAAAATACCGCCTACAAAACCCCCGCCGATGCTGATCGCGGTCATAATGAGCTTGGCGGCAGCTAACACCAGCAGCAGTTCCAGCGCAAAGTGTTCACCCTGTAATACGGCAGTAATGGCTTCACGCCCTGCACCCAGCGCTTGCGGCAGAAACACACCAGCCGCGCCCACAATCACCCCGGTCAGTGCCACTTTCCAGGGGCGTGAGAGATGAATATGGTGATGCCAGAAATCATGCTGCCATTCAACCATACGGATGAAGGCGACGGATATGGGCGCGAGAATCAGCCCCAGCAGTCCATAGTAAACCAGTTCAATGGGACTGCCGAAGGTGAAGTTCAGCAGACCATATTCCGGTGTCCCGCCCTCAACAGCCTGCAAAAATGCTGATCCAGTGACGGCTGCCAGCACGACAACACCAAATGCGCCTGTGTTGAATTCAGAATTGAGAATCACTTCCAGCGCAAAAAATACCCCTGAAATAGGGGCGCGGAAGACAGCAGCGATAGCGGCAGCAGAACCAGCCGCAACCAGTAAACGGCTGCGTTCCTCCGGGAGCCGCAAACGATGGCTGAGAAATGAACCGATATTCGCGCCAATCGTCACGCTGGGAGCTTCCGGCCCTACCGATGCACCAGCGCCGAGCGAGAGCGCCGAAGCCAGCGCCTTGAAGGGCATGACAGCGTAGCGCAGCCGCCCTCCGGTCAGCGCCACCGACTCAATGATGCCAGCCAATCCATGATAGGGTTCGTGTCCGACGAAGCGATCCATCATCCAGCCGACAATAAAACCAGCGAATGCCAATACCGGGATAATCGCCCATTTGCCCAATATCGGCCCCAGGACATCAACAGCCAGCCGTTCATCAAACAGGTTGTGGAACAGCTCTATCCCGGAACGGAACAACCAGATACCAATCCCGGTCATCAGGCCAACAGCCAGAGCCAGAGCCAGAAGATTGGTATTGTCAGATCGCCGGAAAATTTTACGGAGCATTTTTAACTCACTCAGGCAGCATACGAGGCATCAACATGTCCATCAGACGCGCGGTGTCTTCAAGCGACTGGAAATCATCGGCGTAGGAAAGAACATTCAGTTGCGGATCGAAACTCCAGAAACCTACCGCGTCGTACAGATAACGGATGTAGGTATAGCATATCCCCAATACAATCCGTGAGTATACGCCGTAGGCCATAAATGGAAAGAACAGAATAACACCACGATCATGAATATACAACACGATCCCCAATTCCGGATTGGGATAATGCAGTTCGACATC
>JBGAGR010000085.1:0-26308 GCA_044226645.1 Aggregatilineales bacterium | reverse complement strand
TCCTCATCTGCTCGGTCAATTTCGTCGATCAGCAAAACGGGTGTGCTTCCATCCTGACTGGCCTGAATCGCTTGTAATAAGGGGCGTGCCTGCAAAAACTCAAGGCTGAACAATCCGTTGCGCATTTCTTCCCGGCTTGCCCCACTGGCTTCCATTAGTCGCATATGGAGCAATTGATGTGCATAATTCCACTCGTATAGGGCGGCATTCACATCCAGCCCTTCGTAGCATTGCAGCCGGATCAGCGGCGTTTCCAGAAGGCGTGATAAGACCTTAGCGATTTCGGTTTTACCAACCCCTGCTTCGCCTTCCAGAAATATAGGTTTTCGTAGGCGCAGCGCGAGGTAAATTGCTGTCGTCAGGCTGCGTTCTGCGATGTAATCCTGGGCATTGAGAGCCTGCTGTACTGCGTCTACACTGTCGAACATATAGAACCTTTTGATGAGCCGGGGCATAGTTTCGCCATGTCCCGGCTGTGAGAACTAAGCTTGCATTGCGGCTTGTACAGCGCGCTTGAGATATACACCAGCCATCGCTTTACGGTAGGCTTCCGGTGCATAAATGTCGCCCATGACATCTCCGCTGATTTCATTCATCAGGGCGTTAGCGGCTTTATCTAAGGCACTTGCATCCAGTGATGAACCGGCAAGGGCGGCTTCCGCGCCCGGTGATCGGGTCGCTTTTGCCACCGCGCCGCCCACTGCGACACTCGCGCTTCGGCATGTAGAGCCGTTCATGTCGAGCACCACGCAGACACCAACGACGGCGTAACGAGAAGCTGGGTGAGCCATCTTTACATATGCGCTTTTCTTGCCGCTCTGGCTCGGTATGCTGATCGCCGTAATGAGTTCACCCGGTTGCAGGTCTGTCGTCAGGAGGTCAACGAAGAAATCCTGCGCAGCAATGGTGCGGTTTCCGCTTGCACTGGTGGTGTGAATGCTTCCACCACAGGCTAGAACCACTGTTGGCGGGTCAGATGCCGGATCAGCATGGGCTATATTCCCGCCCAGTGTTCCCCAATTTCGCACTTGCGGATCACCGACGATACCGCAGGCAGTCGCCAGAGCAGGGCAGTGTGTTTTGACATCCGCTGATGAGGCGATTTGAGCGTGGGTGTTTCCCGCGCCAATAGTCAGAACACCGCCGCTGGCTTTGATGCCCTTGAGTTCATTCAGGCGACCAATATCGATCAGCGCTTCCGGAGTTGAGAGGCGCAGGTTCATAGCCGGAATCAGGCTGTGACCGCCTGCCAGTGCTTTCGCGCCGTCCTGGTTCGCCAGCATTTGCACCGCTTCCGCTAATGTTGCTGGCCGATGATAATCGAATTGTGCAGGGCGCATCAGTCACCTCCTCCATTGCTATGTGCTTCCTGAATGGCCTGCCACACGCGCGGCGCGGTCATCGGCATGTCTATTTGCTGGATTCCGAAAGGCTTCAAGGCATCAATAACCGCATTGTAAACCGCTGGGGTGCTGGCAATTGTCCCCGTTTCTCCAATGCCCTTCACCCCAATCGGATGATGCGGTGAGGGTGTAACCGTACTTGAAATCTCGAACTTGGGGAACATATCGGCGCGCGGCATTGCATAATCCATCATCGAGCCAGTCAGAAGCTGTCCGTTACCGTCGTAGACCGCGCCTTCGCACAATGCCTGCCCGATTCCCTGAACGATTCCGCCGTGAATCTGACCTTCCACAATGACCGGATTAATCTGCGGCCCGCAGTCATCAACCGCCACATAACGCTTCAGGCTTACCTGCCCGGTTTCCGCGTTGACTTCGACCACAGCAATGTGTGTCCCGAACGGATAAACGAAGTTGGGCGGATCATAAAATTGTGAGGCTTCCATGCCCGGTTCCATACCCGGTGGTAAATTCCATGCCAGCGTCGCCATCAAAGTTGCGTCCTGAATGGTCTTGAACTTATCTGGCGAGCCTTTAACGAAGAAATGCCCATTTTCGTAGTCGATGTCCTCAACCGCCGCTTCCAGCAAATGAGCCGCCATCGCTCGCGCTTTTTCCTTGATTTTACGGGCGGCCAACACCAATGCAGCACCCGCGACAGGCGTGGTACGACTGCCGTAAGAACCCCAACCCATTGGAGTATTGTTGGTGTCACCATGTACGATTTCGATGTCTTCTACCGGGAAACCCACTTCGTTTGATAGGATCTGTGCGAAAGTAGTTTCTTCGCCCTGTCCATGTGGTGAAGCCCCAATCATGGCTTGAACTTTGCCAGTGGGAGATACCCGGACAATCGCGCTTTCCCACAGCCCACCCTGGAAACCGACAGCACCTGCTACCTGGCTTGGCCCAAGTCCGCATATTTCTGAATAAGTGGTGACCCCGATGCCGATATAACGACCCTGTTGGCGGGCTGCTGCCTGTTCTTTACGCAGATTGTCGTAACCGACTATATCCAGCGCTTTCTTCAGCGCAGCTTCGTAATTGCCACTATCGTAAGTTAGTCCAATCGCGACTGCGTGACCGCTGTCGAACGGTGGAATCAGGTTCTTGCGCCGCAAAGCAACAGGATCCATACCAAGCTCGTTGGCTAATTTGTCCATCAATCGTTCAACAAGGAAGGTGGCTTCTGGTCGCCCTGCCCCGCGATAGGCATCAGTTGGTACGGTATTGGTCATAACCCCGATGGATTCGCATCGGATATTAGGGAACGTGTATGCTCCGCTGTACATCAAACCATGTAAAATCGTAGGGATACCGGGCGAAGCTGTCGAAAGGTATGCCCCCAATCCAGCATAAACTTTACCCCGAATTCCCGTTACGGTTCCATCTTTCTTAGCAGCGATTTCAACGTACTCAACATGATCTCGTCCATGAATCGTAACCTGATAGTTTTCGCTGCGGGTTTCCGTCCATTTTACAGGTCGACCTGTTTTCATGGATGCCCAACAGGCTAAAGCCTCGTCCGGGTAAACTGGAATTTTGCTGCCGAAGCCGCCACCCACTTCTGGTGCAATCACACGCACTTTATGTTCTGGAATGCCGGTGATGCCACTCAAAATAAAACGGGCGATATGTGGATTTTGTGTGGTCGACCATACGGTCATTTCTTCCGTGCCACTGTTCCACTGTGCTAATGCTGAACGCGGTTCCATGGCGGTTGGAATAAGCCGCTGTTGGACGATGCGCTCCTTCACAATGACTTCTGCTTCCGCAAAAGCCTTGTCAACAGCCTCATCCCCACTGCTGGCGATCCATGTGAAGGCTACGTTATTCGGCAGATCATCAAAAAGCTGTGGCGCACCGTCTTTGGTCGCTTCTTCTGGATTAACGACAACATCTAAAGGCTCATAATCGACCTGTACGGCTTCAACCGCATCCTGCGCCTGATACCGATTTTCCGCCAGAACAATCGCTACACCATCACCTACATAGCGGACAGTATCTTTTGCTAGGGTGGGGTGGGGTGGAACCTTCAGGTTTGAATTGGGGACAAGCCATGCACACGGAACATTGGCGAGGGATACATCTGCGCCAGTAAACACAGCAACAATGCCGGGCATTTCTTTAGCTGTCGAAGTGTCGATGCTTTTAATACGTGCGTGGGCATATGGACTTCGAACGACAGCCATCGACAACATGCCGGGCAGCTGCATATCGTCCGTGTATTTTGCTTTGCCTGTAATTAAACGCGGGTCTTCGCGCCGTTTGATGCCGGAACCGAAAATACGGGTTGCCATGGCTAACCTCCCATCTTTTCGCTGGCTGTTTTGACAGCCGCAACAATGTTCTGGTAGCCTGTGCAGCGGCAGATGTTTCCTTCAAGTGCATGGCGTATTTCGTCTTCGGAAGGATGTGGATTATTTTTCAAATAAGCTGTGGTAGCCATAATCATGCCGGGGGTGCAGTAGCCGCACTGGAGGCCGTGTTTTTCCCAGAAGGATTCTTGCATGGGGTGAAGATTGCCGTTTTGCCCCAGACCTTCGATGGTCGTGACTTCGCGTCCGTCCGCTTGAGCGGCAAAGCAGGTACAGGATTTTACGGATCGTCCGTCCAGATGTACGGTACAAGCGCCGCACTGACTGGTATCACAGCCAATATTGGTACCTGTTAATCCGATTTCCTCGCGCACAAAATGCACCAGCAGCATTCGAGGTTCGATGTCTCGCTCATAAACCGTCCCATTGACCGTAATTGATACTTTCACATAAACCTCCAAAAACATTAACAAGAGTAATAGTTTTCCAGTGGGTCACTGTGATTTTGCGATAGGATATTCTCCTTTCTGTTTATAGCGTTGTCTTGTCCTCAGTAGGGGGTATTTGTTTTGCCACTCCCTGGAAGAATTGTCGGCTGAGAAGACCCGCCGCAGATTTGATAAGGCGCTGACCGATACTGGCAAGTTTGCCGGAGATATTGGCATCCGCTGTCCAGATAAGATGAGTTTGATTATTGTCGGAGTCGTAGGAGAGTTCCAGTAACGCTGTGCCACCGATAATGCTTTGTTGGCCTTCACCACTGACTGTGAGACGGTATCGGTGCGGTGCATCCACTTCGCTCATCTTGATGATGCCTGTGTAAGTGCCACTGATGGATGCAACACCCACTTTAGCATCTGCGCGCCAGGTATTAGGCTCACCATCAACAGCTTTCATTTCCTTAACACCGGGGATAGCCTGAGCAATGACATTGGGATCCATGAGTGCGTCCCACACTGCTTGCTGTGGTGCGGGGAAGTCAAAGGTGCCGTTGATTTCCATATATCAAAAACCTAATTTGTATAAATTGGTATTAATTCTTGGATGATTTTACCCGCTTTTTTGAAAATGTCCAATTTGTGTATTCAAAGCCAAGAGGAGACATAGCATGTTATGTCTCCTGGGCAGACGAGAGGTAAAAGTCATCTCTGAAAAGAGGATAGACTTGCTGCTGCCTATGCGGCTGAGAGTTTTTCGTCCAATTCCTGTGTTTGTGGTTGACGATTCTGCGTAGCGAGGTCATCGCGTACCTGTTCGTCCATTGGAATTCCATGACGGTAAGCGGCTGCGGCAATGGCATGGGTGCTAACAGGGAGCGTTAGTACGGCGAAGATTGCCAGTGCCACAAGTTTGAGTGCTGCCGATGGCATAATGAAGGCTGCGCCAATCAACAGGCCGCACAACCCCACGGTAGCAACCTTGCCTGAAGCATGTAGACGGCAGTAAAGATCGGGCATCCGAACTAAACCAACCACGCCCAGAACACAGAACCCTACACCAATCCACAGGATGATTAAGCCGATGATGTCCATATTAAAATACCTTTCCTTCAGAGATATACCGTGCGAGCGCTAAAGTACCAATAAACGCGAATGCTGCCAGAGCGATCCCTACATCGACCAACATGGTCGTACCATGCAGGAGTGCTAGGACAATGATGATGGCGATTAGAAGTGTTGTAATAGTGTCGATTGCTTGTAATCGATCTGCCGCGCTCGGCCCAACCCAGACCCGATAAGCGCAGGGGACAATCAGAATCACCAGAACAACTAGTGCAGTTTGGATACCGAATTCGATCAACTGCGGCATGATTAGCGTCCCATTATCCGGCGCAGAAGATGAAGGCGTTTAGTCTGAGCCTGATCGGCATTTTTGCTTGATGCCTCTACATCAAGGCAGTGGACATACATCGTGTGGCTGCCCCTAAAATCCACGACCAATTCGCCGGGAGTAATTGTGATGCCATGTGCGCTGAAGGCAGCGATGGCTTCACTTTCATCAATATCTTGTGTTGGAACGGCGAGGATGCCAGGATTGAGTGGCATGGTGGGTTTTATCACACGACGTGCTACATCCACGCTGGAGAGCACAATGTCTCGTCCCAATGTAACCACATATACAACGAATGCAGCAATTTGATCTGGGAGCCGCTGCCAGTTAAGTTCCAGATTTTGTGCCCTAAGCAGCATAAGGATCGCGAAGCCTAGAACATAGCCGACCAAAAAGCTGCCGAAAGACACGCTGGAAGTAACGATTATCCAAATGAGAGCCATTGGAACGGACAACAGGAGTAATTCGGGCATGGTTAACCTCCTAAAACTGCGTGAATGTAAATGTCAGGGCTGCTAAGCCGGTTGACTGCAATAGTCGCGGCTTCCACAAGCGGCAAGGCGAATATGCCCAGCAGTACGCATAACCCTATGAGTAGGGCAGGTGCAGCAAGGCTGTCGCCAACAGATTTGAGTTTTAAGGTTTCGTCCGGGCTTCGTTGGAAAATATGCTGCCAGGTGCGAATCATGTAGAGCAGAGTAATTAAGCCTGCCCCTACCGCCAAACCCAGAATGACCCAGCTTTGAGCATCAATGCCCCCGCGAACAATGGCCAGCTTGCTGATAAACCCGTTCAATGGCGGCACACCAGCCAGCGCCAATCCTCCGAGCAAATACAGTATGCTGATAGAACGCATATTGCGTCCCATACCAATAATATCGGTCAAGCGGGCAGTCTTGTTTACAGTTCGGCTGGCAAGTGCGCCGGTAATCATTAGCAGGGACGATTTGATGAATGAGTGATTGACCGCATAGACGATTGCACCGACCAGAGCAAGCGGTGTCCCCCAGCCAATACCCAGCAGAATGAAACCAATTTGGCTGAAGGTAGAATAAGCCAGCATTCGTTTTGCGTCATAAGTACGGAGGGCAGCAAGCGCTCCGAAGAAAATACCGATGATCCCTAGAATCAGTAACAGTGTGCGAACAACAGGTGCTTCTGCGGTGAAAAGCAGCATGGTCAGCCGAATAAGTCCGTACACGCCGACTTTGACCACTACTGACGACAAGACCGCATGAACAGGCGTTGGCGCAGCCGTATGGAAATCGGGCTGCCAGAAATGGAACGGGAAAACCGCGCTTTTCAGCAAAAACGCGCACATGAACAGGACGGCCGCTGCCTGAGCAAGGAGTGGTCGTTGACCGCTTTCAAGGAGTCGTGCGATGTCCGCCAGCGTCAGCGTTCCAAAGGTGGCATAAATAGCGGCAATGCCCATCAATAGGAACAGTGAACCCATCGCACTGATGAGAAGATATTTGATAGCCGCTTCTACACCAAAACGATTGTCCGAAATCGCGACTAGAATAACCGATGACATAATCATCAATTCCTGGAACACGAACAGCGTGAAAATGTCACCCGTATAAAACGCGCCGTTCAGACCTGCCGCCATACAGAGAAATAACGGTAGAAAAGCAGGATAAGAAACACATTTATCGTGGCAGCCGAGTGTGTACAGCATTCCACCCGCCACAACGGTTGTTGCCATGACTTCAAAGAGCGCCGAAAGCATATCGGGAGCCAGTACAATGCCATAAGGTGGCTGCCAGCCGCCGATTTGGTACATTTGCAAACCGTTTTGCCAGTTCAAGATCAGGACGGCGATACTCGCAATCCATGCGAGGATAGTAGCGGACATCCCCACGATTTGCTGTAAACGCAGGTAGTGCGATAACAGGACACAAATCGCCGCGCCACCGAGTGGGAAGAATATAGGAGCCAGGACCAGAGGATTATTCGGCACGATTTAACCCTTTAAGTGATCTAATGTATCCAAATCAGCCGTTTTATAACGACGCGCTGATGTCGAAATCAAGCCCAGTAGAACCGCATAAGTACCAAACCCGATGACGATAGCGGTCAGAATGAGCGCCTGCACCAGCGGGTCACTTGGCTGTCCTTTAACAACACTTTTGTCATAAGCTGGCACCGTACCGTTAAACGCTCCAACCGCGAAGAAAAAGAGATTAATGGCGGTGAACAGGATATAAAACCCCATTGCAGCTTTCACCATGTCACGGCGCAGGAGCTGGAAAACACCCAGCCCAAACATAATGCCAGTCGCAATAGCGAACAGGATATTCATAGCGGTTCAACCTCTTTCGGGTAGGTGATGGCTTCCATAACAGTGCTGATACTTCCCAGTACCGATAGAAAAATGCCTGTCTCATAAATAAACGTGGAAGACAGGTGGATATTTGCGGGTAGATTGAGTTGTTCAAAGGATGTGTGCGCCAGAAAGGGCTGTCCAAACAACAGGGGCAGTGCTGCATTTGCAATGACCAACGCCAGACCCACACCGATAAGCCGTCGCGGGTTCAGCCACGTTAACTTGGTCTGAGCATCGTGATAACCAAAAACAATGTAAATCAGCGTCACGCCTAACCCACTGATAACACCCGCTGTAAATCCATCACCCGGGCCATCACCACCGTATGTTAGTTGTGCTAACGCAATGAGCAATGCGCAAGGCAGCATGAGCTGTGCCATGGTTCGGGTAAGCGGTGTTGCGAATTGCGAAACCAGCATGTCTTCAGCATGATTGTCTAGTTTGCTTGGTTTTATATGAACCTGATCGACTTCTAAAATTCTGTCAGGGTGTACTTGTTGTTGAAGAATATTCCACCGCAGACCGACCTTGCGGAAGCGCGATGGCCATAGTGCGCCGGGAGCAGGCTTGGATAAGATCGTTAATGTGCCCAGTGCAGCGATGGCGAACACACTGATTTCTATAATCGTGTCCATGCCGCGATAGTCGGTGACAATAGCGCCAACGACATCAGTAATGCCAATATTGTGTAGTGCGTTATCCAAATGCCATGTGGCAATCGTTTCAGGTTTAGGGCGGCTGGTTACAGCGGCTAATGCAAAGAAGCTCACACCAGCGCCAATCAGTACCGAAATCGTTATATCGCGCAGCTTCCCGACCCATGTTTGTTTCCACAGATTATCAATTGCTGCTTGTCGTTCTTCTTTGCGGATGCGAGCTAACATCACAATTAGCAGTACGGTACCAACGGTTTCCACCATAAATTGAACGAGGGCAACATCCGGCGCAGGTTCAAGTAAGAACAATCCGCCAACAGCATATCCTGCAACACCTAATGATAGGGCAGCCAGCAAATGGTTCTTGAAGAAGATGCTGGTAAGCATCGCTCCTAGCGTTAGCAGCAGCAGCAGTCCTCGCAGGATGTCAGAGTCACCATTTAGCTGAATAGAAATTGTTGAGCCGCTGATATGTGCCAGACCCGCCGTAGCCTGTAGACCTATGGAAGTGCACAGGATGACAACCAGGTAATAGCGCAGCTTGCCACCCTGGGAACGCAGCACCAGGTCACCCGCTTGTTCTACTGTGTGGATGATGCGATTGTAAATTTCGATACCGCTTGGCAGCGCCGGAAAAGTCCAGGCTCGCCATTGATTGCGCATGACAAAGATCGCGCCACCACTCAGGATTGCTATCGTGCTAAATACCAGAGGTGTGTTGAAGCCGGAGAATAACACCAGATGAAAGTCGTGGGGCAGCATCGGTGCGACAAGGGGCACAATAATCATATCTAGACGCAGACCCGCCAGCAGCGACCCGCCTGCAAGAATGCTGGGACCCACGAGCATTCCAATTGAAGGCTGATGCCAATGATGATACTGTTTGGGGCTGCTCATAAATACATCCCAGACCAGGATGAGAGCCATTGCTACAGTACAAGCTGCACTCACTAGAACAATTGCTAACGCCAGAGGGTGTTCAAAAATGGCATCAAGCAGCGTTTCTTTGGCAACAAAGCCTAAGAGCGGAGGTAGACCTGCCATTGAAAGACCCGCGAGAGTTGCTATTGTCGCCCACCCCGGGATCGCTTTTCCCAGACCACCCAACTTATCAAATAAACGTGTGCCAGTCGAATGGTCTACCGCGCCTGCTACAAGGAAAAAGGTTGCCTTATAAAGGCTGTGCGCCAGAATGCCTACCAACGCGGCTTTTAGTCCTTCTCCATTAGGTAGACCCAACAGTGCAACCAGTGCGCCAAGTTGGCTGATGGTGGAATAGGCCAGACTGGCTTTTAGATCACGTTGGCGCAGCGCGATCACTGCACCGACCAGCATTGTGATGAGGCCAATGCCCGTCAAAGCAGTGCTCCACAGCGTCGTATTTCCTAAAGTGGGATACAACCGGATCAACAAATAGATACCGGCTTTGACCATCGTCGCGGAGTGCAAATAAGCACTGGCAGGTGTAGGTGCCGACATGGCATTCGGCAGCCAGAAATGTAAAGGCCATTGTGCGCTTTTACTAAAACAACCCAATAAAATCAAAATAGTGAAAGCTGTATACCAGGGATGTTCATGCAAATTGGGATTGTTGATAATCTGGCTGATTTCAGTTGAACCTGCGGCAGTCCCCATTAGCACTAAACCGACAAGGAGAGCTAAACCTCCTCCTGCCGTAATCATCAGGGCTTGTAATGCGCCTTTACGGGCATCTTCTGAACCACGTCCATTAAACCCGATGAGCAGGAACGATACGACACTGGTGCTTTCCCAGGCGATGAACAGGGTTATAAGATTACCTGCCAGCACTAAGGCCAGCATGGCGCTCATGAAGGCCAGCAAAAGGATATAAAATCGGCTGAGTTCGCCTGTATCTTCAAAGTAATATCCGGCGTAGAGCACAATAACCACGCCAATTCCCACGATGATGAGACCAAATAATAGGGATAGCCCATCCAGGTAGAGTGATATTGAAATACCGAGGTCTGGGACCCAGGGAATACTGACCGCGATTGGACCTGATTCCGTGATAATAGGCAGAAATGAAAGCAGCCATAGGAAAAGAGCGCCAATGAAGCCGCTTAATACCCAGGCTTGCGGGATGCGGGACAGGCTTCTACGAGCGGCTGTGATGATGAGGGCTAGAAATGCCGGTGTCGCACTGATAATTGCTAATCCCATTCTGAACGAACTCCAACCTGCACCACGTTATCCCTTGGAAATAGTACAGTGGGAGAGCAGGAAGCTCTCCCACTGGCGTTAAAAGACTTGCTTACGAAATGACGATGAGGTTCCTTAGTCGCCTGCCGCCGGTACACCAACAGCTTGTCCCGCGCTTGAAGCGTCCAGGTTAGCAGGTGGGCGGATATCAGGCATAACCGTCTGACCGTGTTCGTAGTCATCAATGAAGATGTTGATATCATCGACCTTCTTGCTGACACGCAGGCGACCAACGGCCTTCAAGGCACCAAACATCACTACTCCGAACAAGGCTGTAAAGATAATTGTGGAGATGGAGCCTAGCGCCTGTACACCTAGGAGACCGAACCCACCGCCCATGAATAGGCCAGCGCGGGTTGCTACATCGACACCTGCGGGGGCGAAGGTCAAACCGGGCTGCCCGAACAGACCGATGGCCAGTGTTCCCCAGATACCGCAAGCGGCATGTACCGCAAAAGCGCCAACGGGATCATCAATATGGAGACGACCATCAACAAAATCGGCTGCCAGAATTACCACGATACCCGCGACCAGACCGATCACGACTGCTGCCCAGGGTGCGACAAACGCACATCCAGCAGTGATGGCCACCAGACCAGCCAACGAACCATTCATTCCGTAGATGAGATCCCACTTGCCCGAACGGAGATATTGGTAAGCGAGGCACGATACCATTGCTGCACCCGCACCCAGGGTTGTGTTTAGCGTGACCAGACCGATCAGGCCGGTGTTGCCGGTGCCCAGTGTTGAGCCGGGATTAAATCCGTACCAACCAAACCACAGGATCATTGTGCCGATGGTCGCAAGACCCAGATTGTGGGCGGGCTGAAGTGGCAACCATTTCCCATCTTTGCTCCAGCGCATTGCACGCGGGCCAAGCATAATCGCACCCACCAATGCTGTGACACCCCCAACGGTATGCACAACCGTGCTGCCTGCGAAGTCATGGAAACCTTGCTGAAATAGCCATCCGCCGCCCCAGATCCAATGAACTATGATGGGGTAGCTGACAGCGCCCATGATTACGCTATAAATGATGTCGCCGACGAAATCAGTGCGTTCCGCCATCGCACCAGTTGTAATGGTGCTTGCAGTCGCAGCGAAGGCGAACTGGAAAAAGAAGAATGTGAGTGTGTCGATGGTGCCAGTCTGGCCGTAGGCAACTGTCCCATTCACAAATTTCACCGCATCACTGAGGAAGAAGTTCGACGTGCCGATGATGCCGCCGGCACTTGTACCAAAAGCGATACCGAAGCCAACTGCCCAGAAAGCAATGGCTGTTACACCGGCATCAACGAAGTTCTCTAGCAGAGCATTGACAGCGCTGGTTTGGCGAATTAAGCCAGTTTCCAGCATGGCGAACCCGGTCTGCATGAAGAATACCAGGAAACCAGTGAGCAGCACCCACGTCGTGTCTACTGCGGTTTGGGTTGCCATTGGCACTGCTGAATCCTGGGCATGTGCTGGTGCACCAAAAATCGCCAGGATAAGTGAAGCTGCTGCGATAGCCAGAAGCCGCCTTACCAATCGGTTACGTTTTTTCATACTGCCTCCTCAACGGTTAAATCAATTGTGCGTTACGCTGGTTGATGGCGGCAGTTTACTTTCCTATGGGGTCATGTGGCACATGAAGAAGTGATGAACTTTCGGAACATCATTTTGGTGGATTGTGCTAAAGTTCTAAGCTGGTAGTGGCTTATTGGAAGTTTTGACCATAAGAGCCTGAATACTCTTATGGTCATTTGGGTAAAATATACAAGTGATTGCTGTGCAGCCCGATCAAACGATGCGAACCAGCAATTCAATCAGGCATTTGTGGAGACGAGACCGACGAGGATGAACACCGCCAGAACAGCCGCAATTGCCGCCGCTAGGGGAGAATGAAAATTTGCGCCCGCGAACATAACCGCGCCGAAACTCGCAACAGTGGTGAGGATTCGCGTTTGGAGAACTCTGGTGGATGTAAAGCTGTATGCGCCACATAAAGCCAGCAAAACCATCAGGATGGGGATCATTGTAAGGCCGAACAGGGTTATTTCACTATCGAAATTTTGTAACAACCATACAGCCATACCGCCAATGAGCATAAATACCAATGGGGCGATAATATCGGCAAGCAGCAGTTCGAAACCGTTGACGGGCAGGAATTGTCGGAGGAATCGTTCGGCAACATCTACACGGAAAACGTACAAAATACCAATCGGCGGCGCAGCAGCAACAATGAGCAGCCATAAAATCCAGATTTGTACAGGAAGACTATTGGCAATAATCAATACGGCTGACTGGGTAATGGCTGCGCCCCATGCCAGACTGAATAACAGCATGAAGGGATGTCGAATATACGAAAGCCCGGCTTTAGCGGCGAGACCCCAGAATCCTGTGATACTCGGCAATCTGAGGAATGGCTTCCTGCTGGCCTGCGTCTCCTGCATTCGCATCCGAAATTGTAAATCGAACTGCTTCCAGGCCATTAAGCCGAGCGCCTGAATTCGTGCATGTAGGATACTTTCGTCAGCCACCTGAACCATATCAATTCGCTGACTGAGTCCAATCAACACGTAAATCAGACCAATTGTCAAAACGAGCAGAAATGGAAAAAGCCAAACAGGTGCAACGCCATAAATAAACAAAATGAGTGTATTTCCCGGCCAGTAAACGACCGATGGAAAAACATACGCAACCAGCAGCAGTCCTATGGGTACGACCCAAAAATAGCGCCACTGTCTTATTTGTGGGTAAACCAGTCGTAGAATGCCCAGCAGCCAGGCTAGTGCCCATGTCAGTACGATGAGAATCAGCGTGATACTAACCCCGCGCAGTACAGCAGCGCCTACGAATGGCACGCCTAACGGACGTGCCAGCAGCACATAAATGACTGACAGAATCGTGGTTAACAACAGCAGTCGTGTGACCACCTGCCGAAAAAATGCAAACACAACTGGTGCAGCCGGATTAACAGGTGAGCTGGCAATATAAGCCATATCGGCAAACGATAATTTTAATGGAGTGCTGCGCAGCGCAGTAACGAATACATAAACTTGACCAATAAGCACCAGCGGCGGAATGATCTGAAGCATTCCGACCAGCGCGTCAATAGTAATGAGGTTACCTAACGTGCCAGCCTGCTCAAACACCCACGACCCGACGGTGCCGAGCCAGACCGCGCCAATACCCATCAGGTACAGTAGATAAATGCGTCCTGACCACGAGCGCCCCGTTGGCTGGTAGCCGAGTACCCGCATCCAGTAAACTGCGCCATCCTGAAACTGCTTCCAGCGCAGCCAGAAGAGTGTCTGCAAATCCTTACGCATTCGGTTCTGCCGCCTTTCGGGCGCGAATAGCGGATCGCAGCAGAGCATCCAACGTCAGTGCGCCTTCTACTTTCAGCGATTTCCGTAATTCGTCCGGGCTGCCTTGCGCGATGATTTCTCCACTTTCCATAATCAGGTAAATGTCGGGGTGGGCTTCCTGTGGGAGCTGGTGACTGCTCAGCAGAATGGTCATGCCTTCGTTGCGGTGACGATTCATTTCTTCCCACAACTCATCCGCCGATACCGGGTCAAGGGGGCCAAGCGGTTCATCCAATAGGAGAATCTTCGGTTCAATCAGCAGCCCCATGCATAGAGCTAGCTTATAGCGCATCCCACGCGAGAAGGTGAACGGAAAGGCGTTTCGATTGTTATAAAGACCATAGCGACGCAGCAAATCCTCCGCATCATATTCCCAGTTAATCCAGCCGTGAAGCTGTGCATTAAGCTGGAGATGTTCCCATGCCGTCAATTCGTCATAAAACGGCGGTGTATCTGGTACCAGTACCACATGCTCTCGCACAAAGCGCTCGTTTTGTTTGATAGATTGCCCCAGAATATGAACATCACCATCAGTGGCTTTAGTCCATCCGGCGATGCAACGCAGGAGTGTGGATTTTCCCGCCCCATTTCGCCCAACCAGAGCGATCAATTGACCAGGTTCAGCCTGCATGGTGACATTGCTGAGAGCGTTCAACGAGCCATAGCGATAACCGACATTTTCAACGAGCAGCAAGGGTTTATCGGAAGTTTCGGGTGATGGATTTTCCATTGGAAACAAACAGCTTTCGACGATCAGTGGGCGAATCAAATGGTGATAAGGTGTCTTATTGTACACACCGAGGCTAGGGCTGAATAGGATAGACATTTGTTGTGTGCAATGACATGATATGATTGTCAAGCAATATGAACGAATGAATGAGGTTGATGTGCTAGCAGATGCCGGAGTTTTGACGCAGAATTTATTGAAGCCGATGCGAATTGGCGGAATAACCATTGATACCCCGCTGACTCTTGCCCCAATGGCTGGACAAACCAATCATGCTTTTCGAGTCCTGTGCCGCGACATGGGCGACTGCGGCTTGGTTTGCACTGAACTGATTAGCAGTCAGGCTATTCATTATAAGAGCCAGAAGACATGGCGTATGTTCGATTGGAAAGAGGCAGAAAGCCCTTTTGCGGTGCAGTTGTATGGTAGTGAACCGGAAGTAATGGCAGAGGCTGCCCGTATCGTGGTAGATCAGGGTGCGGATATTGTTGACATCAACATGGGCTGTTGGGTTCCCAAAATCGCCAAACGAGGTGGAGGAGCCGCACTGCTCCGTGATGTCTGCACCGCGACGATGGTCGTAGAAGCGGTTGTGAAGGCGGTTCCGGTTCCGGTCACGGTGAAAGTGCGCAGCGGGTGGGATCCCGAACACCTCACCGCTGTTGAATTTGCCATTGCCGCTGAACGAGTAGGTGTGCAGGCCATCGCGGTTCATGCCCGAACCGCGTCACAGGGCTTTACTGGTAAAGCTGATTGGGGCATGATTCGCCGGGTCAAAGAAGTTGTCTCTATTCCAGTACTCGGTAATGGTGATGTAAAAACTGCCGAAGACGCACGCCATATGATGACCATGACCGGCTGTGATGGGGTAATGATTGGTCGAGCCGCTTTGGGAAATCCTTGGCTGTTTAAGCAAATCGCTCACGAATTGCGCACAGGTGAAGCGCTGCCATCGCCAACCCCCCGCGAACGTGCCACCACTGCACTCCGTCATGCCCAGCTTGCAGTGGAAACATCGCTTATTGGTGAACGCCAGACCATTTTTGAACTGCGGGGACAAATTACTAAATACCATCTCAACGTCCCCGGTGCGGCAGCTATGCGTGAGTCATTGGTTCGGGCAGAGACGTTGAAGGATATTGAAGCGATATTGCAGCCTTATCTGTAGTGCCTCTCTTGCAAAATAGCTGATTACGGTTTTGTAATCAGCTTGTAACACACTGGCGACAAAAATCCACTATCGTATAAAAGGGCGAATATCGCTAAGTAGAGATTTTGAAGGAATAGCTCATGCTGCCGAAATCCATACGACGGCAACTACCACTGACCTATGCCGGAATTGCACTTCTGGCTGCTTTGGCGTTGGGCACTGTGCTGTTATTGACCCTGCGTGGCTATTATTCACAGCAGGAAATCGACTACCTCAAAGGCAATGCAGAGACTATCAGCCAGATTCTAGGTCATATGTATGCCAACGGGGCAGCCAAACCCGAATTACAGTCGCAGCTTGAAAGCCTGTCCTTTCTGACTCAGGCGCGAGTTCAGGTATTAAATGCGGAGCATGAAATTATTGCCGATTCAGGCAGTTTTCAAAATGCGCGCTTCATTGCCTTGAACTACAAAAATCAATTCGGCAATCCTCCACCCCCCAACGCCGGAGATGTAGGTTACTCTCCTGTGTGGGGTACTTCGGAGGCAGTTCCTTTAATTGGTGCTGGTGGAGGTGGACTGGCTGCTCAGAATACACGCTGGGTTGGCGGCATTTCTTTATTTAACAGGCAAATTAGTGTTTCATCCGTACAGGCTGCGGATGCATCACGTCAGGATTTTATGATTACCGTTGCTGGAACGCCTTATGGATTCGGGCTGAATACGCCGGAGAATAGTCCGGTTCGCTCAAATCAGTCAGTTGAAACAAAACTTTTTGCTTCTGATCAACACCCCCTTGGCTATGTCATCCTTTCTGAGGGACCAAGCTATGGCATGGACATTGTGCAGGGTATAGCGCGCGCCTTGGTCGGCGCAGGTTTTCTGGCAGTATGTATTGCGGCCGGTGTGGGGTGGATAATCAGCCGCCGCATGACTGCACCTTTGCACGTGCTGACCCAGACTACCTTGCAAATGGCGGAAGGGAAGTTATCGTCCCGCGTTGAATTGTTCCGGCGGGACGAGTTTGGTCTTTTAGCGCGTACTTTTAACGAGATGGCTTCGCGTGTCGAAAACACCGTTACCATGTTGCAGCGCTTTGTGGCGGATGCTGCCCATGAACTGCATACACCGATAACGGCTGTTCACGCCAACCTGGAATTAGCCGCCAGCGAATCTGATGATCGTCGTCGTGCCCAATTTATCATCCAGGCACAGGATCAGCTTACCCGTTTGGAAGTCTTGACCAATAATTTGCTCGATCTTTCCCGCATCGAAAGCCGAACATTGCCGGTTGAGCGCGCCGCTATTGATTTCGTACATCTTGTGCGCGAATCGAGTGAACTATATGCCTCCAGAGCGGAGCAAAAGGGCATACGTTTTGAATTTCAGGTTCCACATGAACGCATGATGGTACGCATATCTGAAAGCCAGTTTCGCCGTGTTTTAGGTAATCTCCTGGATAATGCCATTAAGTTTACGCCGGAGAATGGAACGATTTGGTTAGGTGTTTGCCGTGATGGCGAAACCATTCGCTTGTGGGTAAGGGACACCGGAATCGGTATTCCCGAAGAAGATCTGCCCTATCTGTTCAGCCGTTTTCGTCGTGGACGCAACGCAGCTTCATATCCCGGCAGTGGGCTTGGATTAGCAATAATACAGGCGATTGTTGAAGGGCATAGAGGGAAAGTGAATGTTGAAAGTGGGCAGTCCGGGACACACTTTTGGGTGCAAATACCCGCTTTGATATGAACATTTGCAAATAGGTCGAATACTCATGATGAATCAGAATGTTTCCATTTTATTGATTGAGGATGACCCCGGAGTCGCACGCGGATTGCAGGATGGCTTGGCAAGGGATGGTTATGCCGTTATTTGGAAGCCGCTCGGCACAACGGGCGTTCAGTACGCCCGCGACCATAACCCTCATCTCATTCTGCTGGATGTACGGTTGCCGGATGGCTCCGGTTTCGACTTTTGCCGCCAGATGCGCCAGCAGGGGTTACGCCAGCCCATTCTCATGTTGACGGTTCAGCATGATGAAATGGATAAAGTGCTTGGATTGGAAATGGGTGCGGATGATTATGTCACTAAGCCCTACGGCCTTCGCGAATTACTCTCCCGCGTTCGGGCGCTGCTGCGTCGTGCCTATGGAGAATTATCATCGCAGGATGCCAACCTGCTCTATGTGGGTGATTTGGTGGTGGATCGGGGTAGGGGACAGGTGAGTCGTGGTAGTCAGGTTTTGAATCTTACGCCGACTGAGTTTCGCTTGTTGGTTTTTCTTGCGCAGCATCCGGGACAGGCGTTAACCCGCGCCCAAATTCTGGATTCAGTTTGGGGTTATGATGCCGATGTCGATAGTGAACGTGCTGTGAATGTGCATATTCGTCGGTTACGTGAAAAAGTTGAACTCGACCCCGGTAGCCCTTCCCTCATTCTGACAGTACCCGGTATCGGCTATCGTCTTACCGGATGACCCGTTACGGGATCGTAATCTCTGCGAAATCCCCCCGAAATCCTGATCTGTCATTCTAGCGAATGCGACGGCTTATTTTAGGAGGACAATTCAGAATGAAGTTACGGTCATTTCGAGTAATCGGATTGATGGCTGTTCTAGTGCTCTTGCTTGGTGTGCCTTTATCGGCATTACAGGCTCAGGACAGTACCGTCACGCTGTCAGTCACTATCCCAGAGTTTTTGCGTCCCTTAGTCACGGATAAACTTTTCGAAGAATTCGAAAATAGTCACCCCGGTGTCAAAGTGCATATTGTTTACACCGGCTTTGATACACAGTTCCCACCATCTCCGTCAGAAAATCTGGATGATTATTTGGCGAAAATCGAAACACTGGCGACCACTGCCGATGTGGTTCTGGTTGGTCAGCGGACTGCAACAGTAGAAGCCACACGTTCTGGCTACTATCTCGATTTAACGCCGCTTACCAGTGCGGATCCCTCGCTTAATGTGGATGATTTCGTCCCAGCAGTTTGGGACTCGTTTCAATGGGATGGCGGCGTATGGGCGCTCCCGCTTTCGACTGATGTCATCACTTTGATTTATGACCCCGACGCTTTTGATAAAGCCGGATTAGCCTATCCCAATCAAAATTGGACAATTGAAGATTTCGCGACCGCCGCAGAGGCATTAGCAGAGCGTGATTCCGATGGGACGGTCACAGTGCCCGGTTTGGTGACTTTTGACAATACTGGTTTGTTACTTCGCAGCCTCCTCGGAACTGGCTTTTATGACAATAGCGTATTCCCTCAAGCGCCAGCCTTCGAGAATCCCAGCCTTGATGCTTTGCTCACCCGTTGGGCAGAACTGCTGGCAGATGGCGTAGTTGCCTCGTCCTTCAATGGGGATATGACCAGTGCCCCCATGCGCATGATGGGCGGTTTTGGATTGCAATCACTTGCGACAGGTGGCGAACCGTCAGGTCCTACAACAAGCACTAGTTCATCGGGTTCCTCTGACGCAGGTTCGTCGTCAGGTGGGGCTGTTCAGGTATTGGGTTCGCCATCCGGCACAACGGTATCGGCTGCGACACTTCTGCCGGGCGGGGTAGCCGGTTTGGATGTACAGGGTCTTGCGGTGAGTGCTGGAACCCAGTACCCCGAACTGGCCTATGAACTGGCAAAATTCATGACCATGAGCACTCAGTTTGCCAATAATCCTTTCGGCGTTGCTCCGGCGCGTCAAAGTTTAGCTGGTGTTGAACCTGCACAGTCTGATAACGGCGGCTTTGTATTTAACCTCCGCTTCCCGCCGGAAGCACAGGCCATCATTAACGATGGTTTGGCTCATGGTTTACCAGCATCCGAAATGCGTTTTGCCGACTATGTGAATGCTGCGATTGATGAAATGAACAAGGACGGACTCAATGCTCATACTGCTTTGCAGGATATGGAAGCCGCCGCTGTTGCAAACTTGCAGACCGCCGCTGATAAACACAGCACGCTCAGTATCATAGTTACGCCTCCACCACCGGAAGTTGTGCTTCAGCCCGGTGAAGTCGGCCTCAAATTTGGCATTCAATCCTTCATTAACCCCATGCCAAATCTTGACAAATGGGAGCAGTTAGCAGCAGATTTCGCCGCCAGCGACCCTCAGGTTGGCAAAGTCGAATTGGACACCAATATTGGTGATGTGAGCCAGTTTGCCGAACGTGACGATTGTTTCTATCTGCCTTATAACGGTGTTCCGGGACTTGATCCTAGCCTCGTACTCAATCTCGATCCATTTATTGATGCCGACCGAGCTATCGATAAATCTGATTTTGTCGGCAACACTTTGGCGCAAGTTCAGTTGGATAACAAAATCTGGGCATTCCCGCTGGTTATTATGCCGCAGATTCTGCGTTATCAGAGCGACTTGCTGGCGAAGGCTGGCGTGACGGTGCCCGAAAATGGCTGGACAATCGACCAGTTTGTGGATGCCCTTCATGCCCTGAAAACAGCTTATCCTGACCAGAAGCCCTTCGAACCGCGTGACCCTGGTGGCAGTTATCTTTTGCTCCTGATTGCCGCCTATGGAGGTATCCCGCTGGATTTCCGCACGAGTCCACCGACGGTGAATTTCACCGACCCGGCGGCTGTTGATGCAATCCGCCAGGTGCTTGACCTCGCCAAAGCTGAGTATATTGATTATCAGGAATTGGGGAGAACCACATTCCAGATCAACATTAATGGTGAGACTCAGGATCTCATCTACACAGAGGCGTTGAACGGTGTCGGTATCCGGTTCATTGTCGGGGGTAATGATGCCAACGCTTATCGTATGACGTTATACCCCACTGGCAGTCAGTTCTCAGCCGTATCCTACGACATTGGTACGGCTTATATCAGTGCCAACTCTCAGAATGCGGATGCTTGCTATCGTTGGATTAGTACGGTTGCCCAACATGCTGATCTGTTTTCATCCATGCCTGCGCGTCGTTCCTTGATTAATGATCCCTCATTGGCAGCTACATTGGGGGCAGATGTGGTAGCTGCGTACCAGCAGTTTGATGCGCTGCTGCAAAACCCCAGTACAGTAGTTTTCCCGACCCCATTCGCGGGGAATGGTGGATCACCCAGCAATTTCATCGTTCAATTCTGGATGAATCGTGCTTTTGATCGTTACGTGTTTGATGATGTCGATTTGGATGCAGAGTTACAGGATGCCCAAACCTATGCACAGGCATTCCTGAGCTGTGTAGCTAATCTCCCCCCTGTTGACCCACAAAGTCAGAATCGGCGCGACTATTTCCAGCAGTATAACAATTGTGCTGTTACGGCTGATCCATCAATGGCAACACTGTTCCCACAACTATCGAATTGATGTCATGTATGAGTGGGCGGAAAGACCTTTTTTCGCCCATTCGTATCGTAGGTCAACCGTAGGGCTGTAATCTGAATTGCAATGTGTCAATTAGTGCTAAACTGATACCTGTCATTGAATAATCAGTTATCAGAAACATGCAGCCTCAACCATATCCACATCCTTATCGTCCGCCTCAACCTACGTCCTCATCACGGAAGCGCTGGATGCCCTGGCTAATGCTCGGCGGTGGGCTTACCGTCGGCTTTGTGCTCATCTTCGGCATGGTTGCAGTTCTGCTCATCATCTATCTGGCATCAGGACAGATACCACAAGGTGTTAAAGTGGCTGGTGTTGTGGTTGGCGGCAAAACGGTTGAAGCTGCCAGTGCAGATTTGCAGCAGAATTTTGCTGGTCAGGTTGTTTCGCTTGTCGATGGTACGCGCCAGTGGACACTTTCGCTGCCTGCATTGGGTGTAGGCCTCGATACTAAAACGACACTTTACGCTGCACAACAAGCGACTGCCAACTCAATAGTATTACCTCATTACACAATTGATCTCAATCAGGCGCAGAATGCCCTGTTTGCTCTGAGTGAGCAGACCAACATTGCAGCGATTGTCGGACAGGCAGGACGTGCGATGGATATTCCTGTTATTCTGGATCGTTTGCGCGTTGATGTGACTGGTGAATTGGCTGATGGTCTTTTGGAATTGAACATGTTTGAGGTTGCGCCGCTTGAACCTGAATCTGGCGGGGCATATACGGGAGTCACTACCAAACATATCGTCGAGGCTGGACAAGAACTGGGATTGATCGCGCGTGAATACAACGTTGCACTGGATGACATCATTCGGATGAACGATATTTCTAATCCTGATTTACTTTATGTCGGTCAGGAATTGATGATTCCCGCGCCCGGGATTTATGAACCGACTCAGGCTGATGCGCCGCCAGCGCCTACCAGTACAGGCAAATCTATCTTAGTCTCACTCAGTTCACAGCGAATATTTGCCTACGAGGATGGTCAGCTTGTTCATTCTCATCTTGCCTCAACAGGATTGCCAGATACACCAACCGTATTAGGGGATTACAGTATCTATGTTAAATATCTGGCGGATGATATGAGCGGGCCGGGGTATTACTTGCCGCAGGTTCCCTATACCATGTATTTTTATCAGGGCTACGCTATTCATGGAACTTACTGGCATAACAGCTTTGGTCGCCCCATGAGTCACGGATGTGTAAATCTGCCAACGGACGAAGCGCAGTGGTTTTTTAACTTTGCTTCTGTAGGCACACCAGTGCGCGTTATTGCCTGATTGTTGGGCCACTAGCAAAAGAATCGACTTTCTTAGCGTTGGCTTCTTATTGCTGGAACTGGATCTGGATGACGAGCCTTCCGAGGCTGATTTCATCTCCATCATGCAGTACCTGTGACTCATGAGGCTTTAGCCACTGCCCATTGATAAATGTCCCATTGGTGCTGTCCATATCTTCGATTGCCAGCGTCCGTCGGCTTCGATGAAACAATGCATGAAAGCGTGACACACCACCTTCCCGCGCTCCGTAGGGAACCAAATCCAGTAGGGGAATCTCCATAGGATTATTATCGCTCCGTCCTATGGCTAGTTGGGCAGGTGGTTGAATGACAAGCGGCTCGGCCTTACCTTGAAAGTACAGCGCCAGTGAAGCGTCCTCGCGAAAAAATGCATTCCCTAACAGATGTTGAAAAGCAGGACTAGTACTTGGTTGCTGCGGTGCTACATTGAGCGTTGGGTCTGCTTGCTCAGGCTTTTCCGCATCAAAATCCACTTCTTGGGTATTAAACTGCGAATTATCGTCTTCCGGACGCTGCGAGAATGTGACCACTGCTCAAATCCTTTCGACTACAAATCCTTATTATTTGATCTTTTGCACACTATTATGCGACTTTTTACGTAATGTGTTCCCCAATTTTTCGTAAAGGGGCATACCAGTTTTGAAACAACCCTTTTTATTTCCAAACTTTTCATTGCAATTGCTTTACCTGGTATCACATTAATGCCTCATGGCGCTGGCGATTGTCAGAGTTTTGTAAGTTGTGCCGAAAGTTTCATAGCCATCTCGCAAGATGTGCATATATACTGAGGATTAGGAGTAGTCTAATTTTGTCGATAATCGCCTGACATCGGGTGATTATGACAGGAAGTTCTCATCGATTAGACTATTAACACTTTTCAAGCTTATGTTGGTTATTTCAGCCAACAGGTCATTATCAGAATTATTCGATTATACGGATAGAGGGAGATGTCCCATGAACAGGACACCCAACCGGAATCTACAAGTCTTTATAGCACTCATTTTGATGGTGTTGCTCGCGTTCGGATTGATTCCCAATGGAGCCACATTCGCTGCTGTCAGTACAGATTTTACAGGTTTTGCCCTTGGAACGACGGCAGACAGTATTACCACCATACCCGGGATTGCCTCGATGGTGAGTAATGTGGCAAATGGCACCACTATCCGGGACAGCGCTGCAACTGGAGTCGGAGCACCTTTTGCCGGTAATGCCCTGTTTAACATTGGAATTGTAGCGCCAAATACAGGACAATCCGGCACATTGACCATCACTTTCGATCAGCCGCAGGATAGCTACAGCATGAGCCGTGCGACGGCTGTTGGCCCCGGCAATTTCATTGTGCAGGGTTTTCGCAGCGGAATTGCTGGTGCGGTCTTTACGGATAGCACAGCAGTTCCCGCCGCATTGACAACGGGTACTGCAACGAGAAGTGGAGCTATATTCGACCAGTTGGTGATTAGCACGACTGCGCGCGATTGGGGTATTGATAATCTTGTAACCACCAACGCAGCTCCCGGTGTTACCGTTGTACAATCCGGTGGTTCAACCGATGTAAACGAAGCGGGCGCTACAATTGATACTTATGACATTGCGCTGGATGCACCGCCGACCACTGATAATGTCGTTATAAACTTGGTGCCGGATGCCAATTGTATTGTCTCTGTACCTAGTGTGACATTCGCTATTGGCAATTTTGCTCCTCAAACCATACTCGTTCAGGCAGTTGACG
The DNA here is from genome assembly GCA_044226645.1 of Aggregatilineales bacterium. Classification (GTDB taxonomy): domain Bacteria; phylum Chloroflexota; class Anaerolineae; order Aggregatilineales; family Phototrophicaceae; genus CFX2. Next base: position 1,957 of record JBGAGR010000085.1, on the reverse strand, counting down.
ATCAGATTGCCGAGAATAACCCGCATCTCTGTGTTATCACCCAAACCATTGCAACAACTGATCCTGCCTATAATGGCATGACTATCCCAACGGTTGATGTCAATGTTCAGGATAATGATACGGCAGGTGTTACCGTTACACCAACAACCGTGAATGTGTCCGAAGCAGGCGCTACAGGTACTTATACTGTTGTGCTGGATACTGAACCAACCGGAACCGTGACAATCAACGTGAACGGAGATAGCCAGTGTCAGGTCAATGGTGCAGCTACGGTTCCGCTGACTTTTAATCCCGCCAGCGCTCCGCTGTGGAGTACTCCCCAGACCATTACCGTTTCGGCAATTGATGATGTTGTAGTTGAAGGCGCGCATACATGTACCATTAGTCACTCAGCCTCCAGTGCAGGTGATGCCTTTTATACTGGTGCATTGTTAATTGCTGATGTAACTGGCAATATCACGGATAACGATACGGCAAGCGTTGACATCTCGGCGCTTACCCCCGCCACTGTGGATGAAACGGGTCCCACCACCGCCGATTATGATATTTCTTTAGCCAGTGATCCAGCATCCCCTGTGACTGTAAACCTTGCCATTGACCCTTCGACGGCTGGGCAATGTACGCTCTCAACCAATGTGCTCACATTTAACCCCAGCGGCGGTTTGCCAAGTCCTCAGACAATCACGGTGACTGCTGTGGACGACCTGATTCCGGAAGCCTCACCCCATGATTGCATCATTAATCATACGGCGACCAGTCTCGATGGCAACTATAATGCAATTCCGATTGCCAGCCTTACAGTACCCGTAATGGACAACGACGTACCGGACTTTAATTTTGTTCCAGCAGCCGTTAATGTGACGGAAGGTAGCGCACTAGCGGATACCTACACCATTTCTCTCGCAACTATTCCGCTTGCTGACGTGACCATTAGCATCGTGCCAGATGCACAATGTACGGTCAGTGTGCCCTCTGTGACCATCGTCGCTCCGGCTACAACCTCCGCATCCATCAGTGTTTTAGCAGTTGATGATGCTGTACCAGAGGCTCCGGTGCATCCATGCGTGGTTACTCACACTGTGACTGCCGCTGGTGCGGACTATACCGGCTTATCCAAGAATCTATTCGTCAGCGTAACAGATAACGATATTCCGCCTGCGCCAATATACAATTCGACCCCGGCACCAGGCAGCACAGTTACTATCAACACGACGCAGGGCAGTAACCAGAACGGGACGATTACAGTCTCGAATCTGGGGACAGCAGCACTGAACGTGTCCAATGTGGTGCTGACGGGTAATCCGCAGTTAACGCTGACAAGTCCGACCAATTTCAGCATTCCGGTAGGGTCAACGACATCGACTATCACGGTGCAGTGCGATGCGACAGCACCGGGTACCTATACCACAACAGTTGCTGTCACACATGATGGAACCGCACCGCCAGCCAGTCCAGCCAGTTATACCGTCACATGTAATGTAACTGCGCCAATTTACAACTCGACCCCCGCACCGGGCAGCACAGTTACTATCAACACGACGCAGGGCAGTAACCAGAACGGGACGATTACAGTCTCGAATCTGGGGACAGCAGCACTGAACGTGTCCAATGTGGTGTTGACCGGTAATCCGCAGTTAACGCTGACAAGTCCGACCAATTTCAGCATTCCGGTAGGGTCAACGACATCGACTATCACGGTGCAGTGCGATGCGACGACTGTCGGCACCTTCACGACTACCGTCGATGTAACCCATGACGGGAATCCACCACCTGGTAGCCCCGCGTCCTACACCGTCGCTTGTAACGTAACAGCGACACCTGCGCCAATATACAACTCGACCCCGGCACCGGGCAGCACGATCACCATCAATACGACGCAGGGGAGTAACCAGAACGGGACGATTACAGTCTCGAATCTGGGGACAGCAGCACTGAACGTGTCCAATGTGGTGTTGAC
>JBGAGR010000084.1:0-26384 GCA_044226645.1 Aggregatilineales bacterium | reverse complement strand
TGGTGTCGGAGCCTATCAGGCCGCCATGTTCCATCTGGTGACGCACGCTTTCTTCAAGGCGCTCCTGTTCCTCGGCAGCGGCTCGGTCATTCACGGCATGGAACACGGACACCATCACTCATCCCATCACGGACATGATGCACATGACGCTCACGGTCACGATGCCCATGACGATCATCACGAGCATGAGGAAGAATTCGACCCACAGGACATGCGCAATATGGGCGGACTCAAACGCGCCATGCCGCTCACCTATCTGACCTATCTGGTCGGAACCTTAGCGCTGGCGGGTATTTTCCCCTTCGCGGGTTTCTGGTCAAAAGATGAAATTCTCGCCAGTTCATGGATTTCCGGCATCGTCGGCAACAACGTCGGCGGATATATCGCCTTCGCCATGCTCTTGCTGGCAGCCGCTTTCACCGCCTTCTACATGTGGCGGCAGATGGAAATGGTCTTCTACGGCGAACCGCGCACCGAAGCCGCCAATTGGGCATCGGAAAGCGCTCCCACGATGGTCATTCCGCTGTTGATCCTCGGCCTGCTCAGTCTGCTGGGCGGTATGATGCTCAATATGCCGCATAACGTGCTCGGACTGGAAAATATCTTCGGCGCGGAACGGCTGACCAAATTCCTCGAATTCAGCGTCAGCAACATTCACGCCGGGGAATTCCAACCGCTCATCGCCATCGGAGCGCTGCTGCTGGCGCTCGGAGCCATCTTCCTCGCCCGTTCGATTTACGGCACAGGCAAAGCGCTCACTGCCGATCATCACGATCCGCTGGAAGTGCGCCCGGAAACCAAAGCCATTTGGGGCATGGCGAACGCGCGGCTCTACTGGGATCAAACCTACAATCGCCTCTTCGAAAATCCCTTCAATGTGCTGGCAGGTTTCCTCGCCAACACCGTCGATTGGGATTTCTGGCACGATTATGTTCACAATGTGGTCATCGGCAAGGGCTTCAACGCCATCGGCGACCTGTTGAGCAAACCCGTTGACCTCGGCATCATCGATGGCATCGTCAACGGTGTCGGCAGGGTAGCCCGCTGGAGCGCCGGACGCTTACGCACCGTACAGACTGGCTATGTCCGCACCTATGCTATCACCTTCCTGCTCGGCGTGGTGCTGGTTATCGTGATTTTGCTCTTACCCGCCATCCAGCGCTAACGCAATTTCTGCTTTCTGCAAGGGACGGCCTGTGTGTCGTCCCTTTTTATTTCCTGAATTTTCCCCTCTCCAGGAGCTTGCGAGTGGGGAGGGGACTAAGGGGAGGGGTTATGAGACAAAAATATCATTTACCGCCAGTTGAAATCCCGGCAGGATTTTATCCCCATCCAGCACATCATTTTCCCGCAGCACCAGCGGCGGCTGACCCGGACGATAAACCTCGACCTGTGCTTTATCCGGGTCTACTAGCCAAACAACCGTCCCTGCCGCCAGATAAGTCGCGATTTTCAGCCGCAGTTCATCCCGGTCATCGCTCGGTGAAATCACTTCTACTGCCAGATCGGGCGCAAGCGGATTATAGGCATCCTCATTCGGCTTAGACTGACGTGCTTTCGAGATAAACGCTGCGTCCGGGATGCAGCGCTCGTCGCCAACTTGATAGCCGCCATCCGCCCCGGTCACATATCCCAACCCATGCTGCGTGGCGAACAATTCCAACCGTCCGCCGATGCGAACGCCTAAACGGGATGATTTGTTGTTCGATACCACTTCGATAATCTCCCCGTTCATGAATTCCAGCAGACGGTCATGATTTTCCGGCAGCAGCGCATACGCATCAAATTCTTCAACCGTCATCAACCGCGCGTTGAGAACCATACTCTACACCTCAATGACTTACACCCTCATTATACACGGCCTGTATTTTCCCCTCTCCAGGAGCTTGCGAGTGGGGAGGGGATTAAGGGGTGGGGTCGTCTTCTTCCACATGAAACTCATCATCCGGATTAATCTCCACTTCCGGCAGCGGCTCGAACTTCGACTCATCGAACGGCTCAAGCACCGGAATCGCCGCCCCCAACGCCTCTAAATGCGCCTTCGCCTTCTGCAATCCCCACCAATAGGCATAGCACACTGTCCCATCCGCCGAAATCCCATCACACCACGCCTTTTGATACGCTTCTGTCGCCGCATTGATCGCCGCCTCAGTATTCCCCGCGTCGCGCTCGATCTGCGCCAGCACATTCAACGCATCCGCATGAATCAGCGGATACGGCCCACGTTCCGCCGCCTCCCACACCTCATCCAATCGTTCCTGCGCCTTGTCCGGTTCACCTTGTCGCCGCGCCAGTTCCGCCAGCGCGATCAGGGCCGACAGTTCTTCTTCAACGAGATTCACTGCTCGTGCGCGGGTCAGGGCATGATGCAGCCGTTCATCGGCAGTCACCAAATCATTCAGACCAAGCGCGGCTTCCCCTTGTAATTGGGCGGCACTAATGAAATCACGTTCATTACGCTGAATATGTGCCAATTTCCATGCCTGGTCAGCTAATTGATGGGCAGAGACATAATCCTCCCACAATATGGTAACTTGGGTGAGATAGGTAATATCAACCCCTTTTGCCTGATCACTAGCTTTAATTTCATCAATTCGTAGTGCCCTTTGTAGCGCTATTTGAGCCACTTCAGATATCGTTTTGCCACGAAGGGCTAACACTAGACCCAACTCATTTAGAGTGCTGGCCTCATCCTCGTGATTTTCCAGTTCGCGTGTGATGGCTAGCGACCGCCGTGCCGCAAATTCGGCTTCCCGCAGCCCACCTGATACCCGCAGCATGTATGACAGGTTGCCAAGTGTGATGCTTACGCCGTACATCTCGTTTCGCACTTCATTAATAGCCATATCACGACGAGATAAGGACACGGCACGACCCGGTTGACCGCTGTTGTGATAGGCTAGCGATAGCGCGTTGAGGGTGAATGCTTGATCGGTGGGGCTTTGTAAACGGGGTGGTTGCCTTAGTCCCTCAGGAAAAAGCATTTCGAGCATTTCGGCAAGCTGATGGTTAGCTGCTAAACGATAAAACATGGCTTTACCGAAACGATTCTGAAAAATCCCACACGCATCGTCATACCGCCCCAACCCGATCAGTGTGTTATACAGTTCGATAGCCGGAGCAAGGTCTTCCAGGCTGTTGACCTGAGTATAATCATCACCAAATTTGTCCGGCACAGCCTCAAAGTGCGTGTGCAGTGTTTCGTACACCCCACGTTTGTCGTCAGTGTTTAGTGCATCCCATGTCGCACCGCGCACAATCGGGTGTAGGTCGTAGCGGTTCGCTGCCTTGTCCCAGCCCAGCAGTCCCCGATCTTCCAATTCCACCAACGCCGTATCCAGCTCGTTCTCGCTGGCGAAAGGTTTGGGCGCTGTAGGGGCGGTTCGTGAACCGCCCTCTTCGCCGCTTTTGTCATCAGAATCATCTGATTTCGCAAGATTTTCGACTAATAAAGAGGCTAAAGTATCATACCCCGCAGGCATTCGGAACGCCGCCACCGTTCGCAGCACTTGAATCGCTTCCTCATCCAACCCCGCCAGCGCGAATTGCAGCACATGCGATTTCACTTGCACCAGCGGCAGTGTCAGCGGATTGAAATCAGGATTATGTTCGCGCCACACATCGAAATCACCCGGAGCGCGTTTGTAATTCGCCACCAACCCCGCCAGCGCACGAATCAGCAGCGGATAATTGTCGAAGCGCTTGAACAGCGGCAGCAGGGTATCGCGTGACCCGCTTACCCCCATCGCTCGCCACAGTGCCAGCGCATCATCATCGTGCAAGCCATTTACGAAAATTGCTGAACTCCGCGGAACTGGATTGCCTGTGTTGGTCTGTAATTCCGATGGATACAGCCGTGTGCTGACCAGAATGCGCGCTGCTTTCACGTTCGCCAGCTTGCGCAGAAATTGTCCGGCGCGGGGATCAGCCGTCTTGCGCAGTTGATGCTGCCCCACGAACGACTGTCCCGCGCTTTCCGGCAGACCCACCGCTTGCGCCACATAATTGGCTGTCTTCTTATCCAGTTCATCATCTGCCAGATAAGCCGCATTCATACCAGAATAGGCGATCAAAATGCGTTCCAGCCCATCCAGCACCAGCAAAAATGGCTGCTCATTCAGGATATTCAGCAGCGCGGCTTCTCGCTCCGAAGGCGGCATCTTTTCCACTTCCTCGCGCGGCCTTTTGCTCACATACGCCAGCGCCCGGATCACGAAATTCTCAAACCGCGCGTCGCTCTCGTAAAAGCTCCACCACATCTGCCCCGCCAGCGGCTTCATCTCCAGCGGCGCGATGTCGTTGAACCATTTCCAGGTCAGCGCGCTCTTGCCCATCCCGCCAATCGCCACGATGTTCAGGATATGCGCCTGATAAATGGGGCTGCGTGGTTTCGCCACCCAATCCGTCAGCAGGTTCAGTTCGTCATTGCGCCCCACCAACTGCGAGGTTTGCAGCAGGGTATACGGATGTGCGATATACGGCTTCGGCGCTTCGGGAATATCCAGCGCCACCAGCGAATGCAGATTGGTCAGATCGGATATGCGATGTTGCGATAGGCCGTGAATCATCTGTGCCCGTAAATCTTCCGGCGATTTGAAGAAATTGACGATATTTTCCGCCCCGACGCGCTTTTTGAAGGCTTCCAGCTTTTCTGCACCTTCGCCTTTTTCAACATCTTTCGCTTTAACCGGATGGTCATCATGTGCGATGAAAATCAGGCGCGGAATGTCTCGTTCCTTCGCCCGGTTATATTCCATCTCTGTCACTGAAATTTTGTCAGTGACCCGGGTCATCTGGCACATAACCGTAGCGCCATGCGAAGATGCCCACATAATGTCCGCGTCATCGACCATCTTCAGCAGCCGAAATCGCCTCCGCATCACTCGCCGGGAGATGTTCCATCATGATCGGATACATACTCATCCTCAGGCAGGCATCCATCGCCTCTTTGCGATGTTCCGGCAAATCCCGCGTTGTGCTGCTAATCATCACTGTTTTGCGGTCAGTCATGCTCTCAACCTCCGGTTATAAAACTCGAACCATCATCGTCGAAAATTTGTGCTAAAATAGTCTTTGCGTTTTCTCTGTGTTCTTTGTGTCTTGGCGGTGAACGCATGACCATCGTCTTTTGACTGGTAGCTGGTGACTGGAAGCTGGAAACTTCAAATTGCAGCAAAGTTTGCAGCGGCACTATTTTGTTCGCCGCCGCCGCAACAACACGGGACACAACCGCCATTTTCACCGTTTTCGCCGCTGTATGAACGCTTTTGCATCTTCAGCCCCTTTAGTGGGCTTACCGAATTTTCTCTTAGCCGGGTGGTTGCGTAGCACCCCCGGTGATATTTATAGAGTATTCTACTGATGAATCGGAATGCCCGAAAGCAAATCGGGGACAAATCCCCGCTAATTAGGGGGACAGGGGATTTTAGACGAACATAGTTGTCATATCCGGCGACATCGACGACATTTCCCCCTGCAAATGTCGCCGGGGCGACAATATCCGACATCATCTTCATCGTCCATGAACATGAAGGTGAAGATGATGAAGATGATGATAATGATAGTTTTGTCCGAAACCTTAAACCTTGTACCTATAACCTGATTTCGTCTTTGAACTAAGCACTACTCAACGGGTTGGACGAAATACTGCCCGTCCTGCCCTTCGGCGATCCAGCCCTGCACCGCGCCCACGCCGTAAATGATGTGGAACCAGTTGATCCCGTCCACACACAGCGGCCCTTCCAACACCTGGAAGGTCTGCCCCGGCGAAACCTGCGCGATACGCGGCCTTCCGGTTCCCGGCTCCGGACGGACGTTGAGCGACGTGGCATCTTCTTCAGTCACCATGCCGCGTCCTTTCGGATACAGCCGAATTGGAGGCGCTGAAGCACAGTCCGGCGAAAGTGTTGGCATGATCGTCGGCGGAGCGGGAACCGTCGCCGTCGGCAGACCGAATTGGATGTTCTCCTCGTCGGTCAGGATGCGGTTGACACAGCAGCCTTTCGCCAGATTGATGAGCGATCTGCCCGATGTCCAGATTTCCCAGACACGTGCTGTTCCGTCCGCTGTTAATGTGCTGAAATGTGCGCCGTCCTTGGGCCAGATGACCTGCGTAATCGTGTCTGTCGGGCCATTGAAAACCAGCAGTTGACCGCCCGTATCGCTGTTCCAGACTCGTGCGGTCTGATCCTGGCTGACCGTAATCAGGCGCGGATTGCCTACCGATGCTGCCCAGGCTAAATCGGTCACATCGGATGTGTGTCCAAACAGCGTGCGTAGCAGTTGACCGCTTTTCGCGTCCCAGATACGCGCCGAATCATCCGCGCTGGCAGTTCCGATGCGTAATCCATCCGCCGACCACGCGATCTGGTTGATGCGTCCAGTGTGCCCGATCAGGTTGAACAGCAGAACAGCTTCCGCGCTGTTGATGGCCCAAATGCTGGCTGTGTTGTTGGGGGCAGTCGTCGCCAGTTGTTTACCGTCAGTCGACCAGACCGCTAAAAGTGCCGGGGTGATCGGTGTCGAAACTTCCTTGCCTCGCGTCGCATCCCATATTTTCGCTACATGGTCGCTGCTTACTGTGACCATGCGGGTTCCATCTGGCGACCATGCCACACTGTCCACACCTGCCGCGAATCCGGTCAGCGTTCTCAACAGACTGCCATCGCTGACTGCCCAGATTTTCACGGTGCGATCATTGCTGGCGGTAGCGAGGCGGGTGCTGTCCGGCGACCAATCCAGGTCAGCAATGGTGTCTTTGTGGGCGGCGGTTCCTGTAGGGTCAATCAGCGTAAAGAGAGGGGCGTTCGGGTTCTCGACTGCCCAGATTTGCACCTGTCCATCGACACTGCCTGCCGCTACAAATTTGCCATCCGGCGACCAGTGAATTTGGTTGACCGTGACCAGGCTAATCGCAGCCGGGTCTTCCAGTATGAAGGCCGGGCTTCCATCCGGGTTCCACACCAGTTCTTTACCCTGATCCGTCCCCGTGACGATCAGTTGACCGTCCGGCGACCAGTCCAGACTGGTGATCTTGCTGCTGGCATCCAGTGGGGGATGTTCCAGCGTTGGCTGCACACTGGAAGCCAGTGCGCGTTCCGCCTGCCAGGTGTAGCGGTTGTTCTGGAAGGCCGCCAGCGCCAGCAGCACCCCGCGATCCGGCAGTGGCCCGTTCAATTCGAGTTCCGCCTGTCCCGCCAGCGCGACAGACTGCGCGAGCTGGTTAGCATCCGCCACAGCCGTAGCACCTGCCACCGCCGTTGCTGCGTTATTTTGCGCCAGCCCTTGAGCAACCGTCGCTGTCGCTGCACTGATTTCAGCTTGCCCCTGTGCCACCACAGCCGTAGCCGCATTATCTTCGGCTTGCCCTTGCGCGACCACAGCCGTAGCCGCATTGAATTCGGCCTGTCCCTGCGCGACGGTAGCCGTTGCCGCGTTCTTCTCGGCAATATTTTTCTGATTGTTGGCCTCACCAAACAACGCCAGAGAGAGGACAGCCAGCGCCAGCGATACCACCAGCGCCACGCTCACACCCACCAGCAAACGCCGCTGACGATTGGTCGCTGCGCGTCGGCTGGCGAGAATATAGGCGGTATGCAGGTCAGTAGGAGCTGGTTTCTTAGCCACCGCCTGCGCCAGCCATTGTTCGGCATTGTTCAGATCATCGCCTTGCAAGAGGAAGCTTGCATTGCGATTATTCGTGTCCCATTCTTTGGCACGCATCAGCAGGCGTGTGTGGATACGCACATGGCTCAGGTCAGTATCCACAGCAGTGACCAACTGCTGGAAGGCTCCGTCAAAATCATCTTCTGCGCGGAAAAAAATCCAGTTGTGGGAGCCGATAGCCGGATTCATGGCTTTCTGGTCAGCAGGATCAAGGATTTCGCGCCGCAGAACCGGAATCAGACGCTTGTTGTTCTGGAGGGCATAAGTCAGCTCTCTATTGCAGACTTCGGACCGCACAGAATCCGGCGTGATGACGAAGATAAAGGCATTGGCAGCTTCGATACCACCCTGAATCTCTTTCCACCAATCTGCTGTGGCGGGAATGTCCTCCCAATCAATCCAAATATCGCGCTTCTGAGCAGCCAGCGCGGTATGGAGGCGTTTAACAAAGTCCTTGTCTTTGCGCGAGTAAGAAATAAATACATCGGACATAGTAGCTCTCCGGTGAAAATAGTGAACACCCGCTAGATAAAAAAGGGCGGCGTAGTGAGAATGTAATTCTCGAACTTGCCGAAGGGTGCGTCACTCATCAAAAATTCTATAAACGAATCCATATGGCAGCCGCGCTTCAGCAGATAATCGACTGCCACCCGGTTAATGGCTGGAACTTCCACGCCAAAGGTGTCACCCCGCAGCAGGGCTTCCCGTTCAGCATGTGCCAGCACTGCCGGGAAATCGCGTTCATCCAACAGCGCATACGGCCCGCCGTTTGCTGCCAGATAACCATAACCCACTGGTCGTACACCGCGCAGATACAGAAACCCCTGACGGTTGTTGAGCAGCCAGCGGTGGTCAACTTCTCTCTGGTATCCTAGCACACTTTCATCCAGCCTGTTAAGCGTACTCAGGTTATGTGGTGAGGCATAAATACGTTTAAAGTTCAGGTTGGATTCGACAGTGACATCTTCCGGTTCGCGCGAGAAATAATAAATCGGGCTGCGTGGATACATCCCGGCTTTCATATAACGGACTTGAGCGCGGATGTCGATGGAGGCGATAATCAGACGGCGTTTTGCTCCTTCAGACGGAAAGGCACGCGCCAGCAGTTCGCGCCCGATTCCGCCCGACTGTTCCCCCGGCAGGACGAAGAAATCCGTCAACTGGCGCACATTACCCCGCAGCAGCGAACGGGCGTAGCCGATGATCTGTTGATCTCTTTCCGCTACCCAATACTGCTCAGCAGTAGAGGCCAGATGCTCCATCAGTGGGCGGCGTGTTTCCCACAGGCGCTTCAGCCCTTCCGCGTTATGACCGCCGGAAATCGGACTGGTTCCCAATCGTTCGCCCAATTCCATGACGCTTTGTAGAAAAACCTGAAAATTCGCGTAAGTATCGTCAGGGGTAGCAGGTCGGAAAATCAGATTCACACGGCGCTCCATTGTAGAGTGGATTGATGAAAAGAGGCGAACCAACAGCCCATTTGCCCCTATGTGCCTATATTCTAGCGCAACCAATACTCACATTTCAGATGTTGTCGCTCTTAGAGCACTCACAAGCTATTTACAATATTTACCTTATCTTAACTGATTTTCTATAACTTTCGAAACATACTGAAGATAATACGCTCTTGGCTAACACTAACGAACATCTGAAAGGTAAACTAGAACTATGGCAGGGGAAAAGCGCAATTGTTGGGAAGTTGAGAATTGTGGTCGTGAGCCTGGTGGAGTCAATGTTGATGAGATGGGGGTCTGTCCTGTCGCAGTAGCCGATAATTTCGATGGGGTAAACCGGGGGAATGCTGCCGGACGATTCTGTTGGGCTGTTGACCAGACGATGTGCGGTGGGCAGATTCAAGGGACGATAGCTGAGAAGGCTCTCTCTTGTATGGCCTGTGGGTTTTATCAGCAGGTAGTACAAGAGGAACGGCATAACGGTCTCGTTCTCCATCCAAGGCAGCTTCTGGAGTAAGTCACACTTTAAGTATGTGGCGAATTGGATAACCTTTGACCTGAATTGCTCCAAAATTCGAGTATACGCTTTAGTTATCGGGCACGACCACACTCGACAGCACCCAACCGATGACCGATGGTTCGTCCACCAGTTGCACCTGCGTCCAGAAATCTGGCGATATTTGCAGCACGATTACCCTGTCACCCGATTTGAGCGCTTGAATAACCGCGAAACCCGTACCATTCCCGCTCCGCAGGTTGACCGGGCCGTTGGAACGAATGGTTGCGTAAGGAATCCGTGTATTCGTCGGCGTGGGTGTTAGCGTCGGAGTCGGCGTGATACTGGGAGTCGCGCTTGGCAGGAGGGTTCCGGTAGCCGTAGCAGATGGCACAATGCCGTCAACACAGAAAGGCCTGACGTTGTACTGCAAACGCTGGGGGCAGGTGAGCGCGATGGTATAACGGTTGGATTTTATCCAGTTGATGGTTTCACGCAGCGACTCAATGCGCCAGACGAAAATGCCATCCTTGTTGCTTGATGATAGCGCCATACGCCCATCACTGCTGAAAGCCACTCCGTTGACCTTATCGGTATGTCCGGTGAAATGCCGCAAAATCTGACCGTTGCTCATATCCCAGAGGATCACATCTTTATCGCTGGAGCCAGTCAGCAGGGTTTCACCATCCGGGCTGAAAGCCAGTGCGTTCACTGCATCTTTGTGACCGATCAAACTGAGAATTTCATCGCCAGTCGCCACATCCCAGACACGAACCAGATTTTCGCTGCTGAGTGCGGCGGCGATATTGCGCCCGTTCGGGTTGAAGGCAAGGGCGCTGATGGGGCTGTTATAGCCGACCAGACGATGGGCTTCGGTTCCGGTTTTCAAATCCCACAGCACGATAAATTGTGTGCCGTCTGCCGCGCGGGAAACGCTGACAGCGGTGTTGTCATCCGGGCTGAGGGCGACCAGCACAATCGGGATGGATTTCAGGTCATCCGGCAGGCCAATCGTGCGAATGGTTTTTTGCGTATCGCTGTTCCAGATGGTCAGGCTGTAGGTATCCACACGGGGTTGGCTGCCGCCCGGTGAAAGGGATTGATAACCGCCAAATACCAGCGTATGTCCATCTGTACTGTATCCCGCCGCCGTGACCCATGTTTTCTGAACGCCCGATTGGAAGATATTCGTGCCATTCGTCATATCGACCAGTGTGGCGGAACTGTTCTCATGCTGCTTGTCGTAGCTCAGAATCATCATTTGCGGCATCAGCGGATTGAACGCAAACCGTGCTGATAGTCCTACCGTCGTCACGCTGACTTTGACATTATCCCGCATCCGCCAGGCACTGACCGCGTTGCTGCCTGTATAGCCATAGATGATCGGATTGCTGCTGTCAAAGGTGGTTGTAACGACCCCCGTATCGCTTGGCTGGCTTTCCATAATCGGGAAAGGTTCGAAAGCGACAGTGGTGATGGTGGCGCTGCCGGGGTCTATCGTTTTAATCTGTGCTACAGTGCGTTCGGATAAATCCCAAACGCGCGTCACCGCGCCTGTTGTACCTTCCGCCGTCGCGTAGGCAAAGCGCCCATCCGGGCTGAATCCAACATGGGTGATCGGGCGATTGTAGCCAGTAAAGCGGCGTATCTCACGCTTATTCTGGATGTCCCACAAAATAACGGCATATACCCTGTCGAACAAGCCGCCAATCAGCGCGTACTGCGTGCCATCGGCCTGTAAGACCGGGCTGACCGCCAGACTGGTGATATTCCAACTGTTCGGCTGGAACTTGTCGTAACCCAGATTCAGTTCGTAGGCCAGTTCACCATTGCCCAACTGCCATAATTCCACCGAATGGCGTGTGACCGTGTAGGTATCTCTGTCCACATCCTTACGGCCTTCGACATGAACCAGCACATAGCGTCCATCCGGCGTGAAGGCTACCTGACTGATATTGGCATAATCGTTATTGAACGAATTGCCCAGCCCGAAGGTGCGGTAAGCCGCTGAGCGGGGCGTAAAGACATTCCAGATTTCCAGACCGCCGCTTTTATCGCCTTTGGCGTAGGAATAAAGCTGCTGGTTGCCATAGCCATAACCACGATAAGGCGCAATCAGGGTATGGAAGGCTTTGGCGGGATTTTGTCCTACAGCCAGGTCTGCCGACTGCTGATGGGTATCGTCCACTGCTAAGGCCAGCGCGCGGCTGCCATCCTGCACGAAGAATATGGCGTTGACCGGGGCGCTGAAACCGGGCAGATCGAAAAGCGCATTTCCGCTTTCCACATCCCACAAAATAGCCGATTTATCCGCCGAACCGGAAGCCACCTGCTGCATTCCGATTCTGGGATTATAGGTTAGTGCGGTGATACGCTGGGTGTGTCCTTGCAAATGCCGTAGCAGCAGACCGCTGGTGACATCCCAGACGATGATGTCGCCGTTTGCATCGCCGGAAATCAGATAGCGCATGTCGGTGCTGAAAACGGCGGCTGTCACCCAGGCCTGATGACCGACAAAGGTGTGATATGGCGTGGTACTGCTGGTTTTTAGATCCCACAGATTCAGCGTCACCCCATCCGGCGAATCGACGAAATAATTATTATCCGGGCTGAACAGACCGCTGAAAGAGTAGGTGTATATCGTGCGGGATTTGGTGCGCCCCAGAAAATCCTTGTAAGTTTCTGTAGAGGATGTCGCCGTTTCGCTCAAATTATAGCGCACAGCGAAGGGTGCGGCGCGGTTGAGGAGGCGCTGTGCCTGTGTCAGATTCGGATTGATCTCACCGGCCTGAATCGCCATCGCTATCGCTACATCCGGGTTGCCTGCATCCAGAATTTGCTCGGCGCTCACGGCTAAGGCCTGCGCACGCACCAGTTGTTCATTGGTGACAGCGGTAGCCTGTGCCGCTTGAGCCGTAGCTGCATTAGCCTGCGCCAGAAGCTGTTGGGTAGCGCGGCTGTCGGCTTCACGAACGGCAACAGCCTGTGCCGTACCATTCGCGTCAGCGGCGGCCTGGGCGATGATGGCATTGGCATCGCTGGTCGCTCCGGCGGCTTGCGCTGTCCCGGCGTTATTTTCAGCGCGTCCCTGTTCAAACGCAGCGGTTGCGGCACTGTTCAGCGCATTGGATTGTGAGGTCGCGGCGAGATAGGCATTGGCCTGACTGGTCGCCCCGGCGGCCTGTGCGGTAGCGGCTTGATTGACGGCGACAGCCTGAGCGGTAGCATTCGCGTCGGCGGCATTCTGGGCAATGATGACATTGGCATCGCTGGTCGCTCTGGCGGCCTGTGCGGTAGCCGCTTGATCGACAGCGACAGCCTGAGCGGTAGCATTGGCATCGGCAGCATTCTGGGCAATGACGGCATTGGCATCACTGGTCGAACCAGCGGCCTGTGCGGTTCCGGCCTGATTCAAGGCGACAGCCTGAGCGGTAGCATTGGCATCGGCAGCATTCTGGGCAATGACGGCATTGGCATCACTGGTCGCCCCGGCAGATTGAGCCGTAGCGGCGTTGTTCTGTGCCAAAATCTGCTGCGTAGCGCGGTTATCAGCCTCATGTACCGCCACAGCCTGAGCCGTCGCGTTGTCGTCCGCCGCCTGCTGGGCGATGACGGCGTTGGCCTGTGCCGTTCCCTGTGCTTCCTGTGCAATCACCGCGTTGGCTGCGGCAGTTCCGGCATTATTCTGTGCCTCGATGGCATTGGCTTGCGCCAGATTGTAATTGGCCTGCGCCGTGCCCGCCTGCTGCGCGACTTCCGTCACACGCACCTGCGCGGTAGCGAAATTATTGCCTGCCAACGTGGCCTGCGTCAGCCCATAAATCGCCAGCGCGATGGTGATGACGAGCGCCACCGCCACCCCCAACTGCAAGCGCCGCTGTCGTCCGTTTTCCGCTTGACGGCTGGCATAAATATACGTTTTGTGGAGTTCAGTAGGGGCAGGTGTTTTGCCGAGCGCATCCGTCAGCCAGCTTTCCGCCTGCCGTGTTTCTATGCCATTCAGCAGCAGACCGCCATCTCGTTTTGCTTCATTCCATTCACGGGCGCGGATCAGCAAGCGCGTATGCTCACGCACATAACTTAGATCGGTGTCCATCGCGTCCAGCAGCGTTTTCAGCGAGGTGTTAAAGTCGTCCTGGTCGCGGAAGTAAATCCAGTTATGGGAATTGATCGCCGGGTGAACATTGAGCTTGATCTGAGCCGTTTCGCCCTCGAAGGCCTGCCGCCGTAAAATCGGCATAAAGCGCTTGTTATTGGCGAGAGCGTATTCAATTTCCTTTTCGCAGACTTCGGAAGCCACTGAATCCGGGCTGATGATAAAAACAAAGGTGTCGGCAGATTCGATACCGCCCTGAATTTCGCGCCACCAATCCGCCGTTGCCGGAATATCTTCCCAATCGACCCACACATCGCGGTTGAGCGCGGCGAGTTCACCGTGAAGGCGTTTAACAAAGTCCTTGTCTTTGCGCGAATAGGAGATAAATACATCCGGCATAAATGGGTTCCCGAAGTATAGCAACTGTACTAAAGAAGGTACGTTATTATAATTCGTTTCAAGAATGCTTACAAATTCGTAGAAGGGCAGGCGGAAAGGCGAGTTCGTGTTATAGTAGACCTGACTTTTCGCTCATGCTTTGAAGGAAAATGCGTAATGCGACAACTGATGCCACGAAGCTGGGTACGCACAGGCTTTGTCGGTCTAGTGCTGCTGTTGGTGATGTTCGGCTTGGTGACAGCGGGGCGCGGTGTAGTGGTCAACGCCCAATCGTCAACCCCTGTTCCGGGCGGAGATGCGGCAGGTGTTACGCCCAGCGCAGAAGCAGCCGATGCGGTGCTCGTTCAAGCGAACGAAGCCAATCTTCGCGCCGAAATCGCCCTCGATTCGATTGACAAAATATTAGCCATTATTCAGGTGATGGGGATCGTGGTCGCCATCGCAACGGCCGTTATCGCGGTGGCAGGTTACCGCAACAGCCGCGAATTCAGCGAAGAGATGGATAAACTGCGGGCGTTGGAAAGCACGATTCAGAAAGCGCTGGATGAGGTGAGCGATGTGCGCCAGCTTCTGGTTCAGGTGGAAAGCACGCAGAAGGAAACCGAGCGTCTGCGGTCTGAAGTCGGCCTCAATTTAGCGGAACTGCGCGCTTCCCGCGATGAATTGAATGCGGATTTAAAGCGGGTCGATGACCACATTAGCAACGTGTATAAGGCGGGTGGTCTGTCGCAGCTTGGTCAGCGGCAGATTGCGTTGGGGAATTTCGTCTCGGCGGTGAATGTGTTCCGGTCAGTTTGTGACTTAGACCCGGAAAATCCGATTTATCAGTATTTTCTGGGCGATTTGCTCATGCGGCAGGGGCGCATTGAAGAAGGCATCCACCATCTGCGGGCAGCGCGGCAGGAGAATTTCAAGTATCCCTCGGCGGATGCCTCCTATGCCTATGCCCTGCGACTGCGCGGCGATCAGGAGGCGAATCCCATCCAGCGCGAACGCTTATATTATGAGTCGGGCCAGATTTTCCTGGGGGTGTACGAAATCGATCCCGATCTGGTGGACATCAGCGGCGAGTCGGTATTCGGTGCGCTGGCAGGTTTATTCCGCCGTCAGGGACGCTACGAGGATGCGCTCAAGTGGTACGAGCACTGCCGCAGGGTGACACCGCATAATTCCTATCCGGTGAACAATCTGGCGCTGCTGAATCTCCAGTTAGGCAATCATGCTGAGGCGCAGAAATATTTTAAACGAGCCGTAGAAGTCGCCAGCGAAAAACTGGCATCCCGCGCATCGGATTATTGGGCACGCTTTGACCTGATAACGGCAAGAGCAGTGGTCGGCGAGCCGTTTGAAAAGCTGCACTATGACTTGGAAAGCCTGCGCGAAGTGGCGACCATCCCGCTGCAAAAGTTCATCTACGGATTAGAGCAGGTGCGCATGGCGAAAAATCCGCCGCCAGCCATCATCGAGGTTATTGAGCGGGTGATTGATTGGGTGAAAGCAGAGATCGCAGCACGTGAAAAGCATATGAATTCTGAGCCGGTGGGATAAGCGGTACTTGTTTTTCCCGCCCATCCCGTTAAGATTTAGGTGAAGGCCAACCCACCTCAATAACGCGCCCGCTACGATAAGAGGATTCTCCATGCGTTTTTTCTCAATCTTGATCGCTTTGGCTGCTTTACTAAGCTTCAGCGCCGCTGTGGCACAGGATGTTACCCCGACAGCGGATATAAACAGGCTGGTGGCGGATTGCAGCAAACTGCTCCCCGCTGACCGCCCGATAGAAACCGGAGCGGATGCGCCTGCTATCCGCATCACCCAGCCGACAACATCGGTCATTTATGGTGATACGGTGACGATTGCTGTCGAAACAACCAATTTTGATATTACTGCTGAGGGCAATCACTGGCATCTGTGGATTAACGGACAGCTTCAGGGCATGGTCTACCAACCGACAGCCATTATTGATCTCGCGCCCGGTACGTATCAGATATGCGCGACGATGGGGAATACCAATCATCTGGACATAGGGATTCCGGCAGCGATAGAAATCACCGTCGAAAAAGCTGCTGCGGGTACGCCTACGCCGACCCTGCCCGTCGCACGAGAGGCCGCCCAGGTTCAGCCGGACAATGGCATTGGCCCCGGTCAGATCGCGCTGATTATTGGCGGCGGACTTCTGGCGGCGATTGGCGGCTGGTGGATAGGTAAGCGAATGCCGAAAACCAATAAGCCGTGACCCGCTCTACGGTGTATCTTCCGGTGCTCAATATTGACGCTGCCAATGCGAGCGAATACACTTACACACCGCAATAAAAGGAAATGTTATGTCGGACGAACAAAAGCAAGTAGAGAATCAGCATACATGTCCGCGCTGTGGTACGCCTTTTACCTGTGGATTACAAGCAGAACACGCCTCCTGCTGGTGTTTTGCCTTCCCTCACATCATCACAGCCGATAACACGACGCGGCAGGGCTGTCTGTGTCCCAAATGTCTGGGCGAGCTGATCGAAAAAATCAAACTAGAGGAAAAAAGTGAAGGTTCATCGCCTGAATAGCGATACTCCTTCATAGGGAGCGAATGGAAGCATGACTGAACAGAAATCATATCTGATTACGGGTGGAGCAGGTTTTCTGGGGATCAATCTGACCCGTTATCTGCTGGCGCGTGGTCACAAAGTGACTTCGCTGGATATTGCCGATTTTGACTACCCGGAACGTGACCAGATTAATGATGTGCGCGGTGATACCCGTGATCGGGCGATGGTCGATAAAGTAATGGAGGGAATAAACGTGGTGGTGCATACTGCCGCCGCGCTGCCCCTCTACAGCGAGGCCGACATCATGTCCACCGATGTCGATGGTACACGCAATGTCCTTGACTCGGCTTTAAAGCATGATGTCGAGCGTTTCATTCATATTTCATCGACAGCAGTTTACGGCATCCCCGATCATCATCCGCTGCTGGAAGGCGATAAGCTGGACGGGGTTGGGCCGTATGGTAAAGCCAAAATTCTCGCGGAAGAAATTTGCTTCGATTACCGCGCAAAAGGCATGTGTGTGCCGGTCATTCGTCCCAAGTCCTTCATCGGGCCGGAACGGCTGGGCGTATTCGCGCTGTTTTACGATTGGGCGAAGGATCGTCACGGTTTTCCCATGCTCGGCAGCGGCAACAACCGCTATCAACTGCTCGACGTGGAAGACCTGTGCGACGCGATTTATCTGTGCGCCACCTTAGACCGTGATCGCGTGAACGACACCTTCAACATCGGTGCGAAAGAATACACCACCATGAAAGAGGATTATCAGGCGGTGCTGGATTACGCCGGATTTGGTCGCAAAATCCGCCCTCTGCCTGCCGAACCTGCCATCTGGACACTGCGTTTTCTGGAAGCGCTGAAAATCTCGCCGCTCTACAAATGGGTTTATGAAACCGCCAGCAAAGACTCGTTTGTTTCGATTGAAAAGGCCGAACGAGTGCTGGGCTATGCACCCAAATACTCCAACAAAGACGCACTCATTCGTAACTACAAATGGTACATCGAGAATCTGAACAAATTCTCCGGACAGGCGGGTGTCTCGCACCGTGTCCCCTGGAAACAGGGCATCCTCGGCCTGGCGAAGATATTCTTCTAGTCACAGGCTAAAACTGAAACTCCTGCGCGATGACACGCGAAAACAGAAACCAGCATCATCACTTCACGATGGTGCTGGTTTTTTACTGCTGATTTGCCATTTTGCGTGGCGTTATGGCAGTCCTTCAGGCGGCTACATTATCAGCTGCGTTTCGGCAGACCAAAGACCAGGACCACGATCCCTGCGGCGATGATTGCCAGCGGCCATACCACATCCCACGAAATGTTCAGAATGAACACTGCGCCGACCACGATGAGGGCTGTTGCGAACACGCCTGTGCCGAGGGAGTGCTGCTGAATCGCCAGATAGAGAATCCCTACACCCGGCAGAACCAACGCCCACGGCCAGATACGATCCCATTGCCAATCGCTCAAAAATGGGAATGTCTTATCAAGACTCCAACCCTGTGTGAAGCTCCAGTGAGGGTCAACGATGAAAATGAGCGAAACAAGCAGGGCAGCTATGCCGAGGAGCCCTTGAACGATTCCAACCCTGCCGAAAGCCTGATTTCGCTGATGGTTGCTATACGCGCTCCACAATAAGCCAAAACCGGGAATGGCAATGAAAATCACCCACCAACTGCTGCTGTAATCCAGAACCTTGTTCTGGCCGAGAAAAAAGACAATACCAACCGCGATCAAAATCAGCGCGACGACTGCTCTTAACTGAGTGATGCCAAGGAATTCGGTTGATTTGTGACGAGGTTCTTCCGACGATTGTTGATGAAGATCGGAACGAGTTGACACGATTCTTCATGCCTCCAGTGAAATGTATTATTCAAATAATGGACGCAGTGACTATTTAATGAGATGATATTACGTCCTAAGCATAATTGTAAGATCAGCAAAATCAAACGTCATGTGATGAATGTCATAATGCCTGCATAAATTATTCCCGATGCCCGGAAGTGCCGCCTGTGTTTCGTTTCATGATATACGGCATAATCTGCTTATGGGAACGAATTATCAGGAGATTGAACGATGTACGACGTAATTGTCATCGGCGGTGGTGTGGTCGGTGCTTCGGCAGCTTATCATCTGGCGCTGGGTGGGGCAAAAACCCTGCTCATTGACCGCCGTGATGCCGGACGCGCCACCGATGCAGGCGCAGGGATTATCGCCCTGGCGACCAGCGGCACAAGCATCACGGGCGACTGGTACAATTTCGGCATCGCGGCGGGTGATTATTACCCGGTATTGATGGAACAGTTGAAAAGCGAGGGCGCTGGCGATACGGGCTATAAAGTCTGTGGTGAATTAATCGTCGCAGCGGACGAAGACGAAATCCCCGCCTACGAAGAAAAGAAAAAAGCCGTATTCGAACGACAGGCGCGGCGCGGCTCACCTTCCGCTGATGACCTGCGCGAAATTTCTTCCGACGAAGCGCGTGAATTATTCCCGGCGCTCAAGCCCGTCTGGAAAGCACTCTACTATCGTCATGGTGCGCGGGTGGATGGTCGTTTGCTGGAAGCCGCGCTGCTGAAAGCCGCCCATGACTACAAGCTCGAAGTCAGATCTGAGCATGTCAACCAATTACTGATCGAAGCAGGTCAGGTTAACGGCGTGATTGCCGATGGCGATGCCTACAGCGCTGGTAAAGTGATTATGGCGGGTGGGGCATGGTCGGCGGAATTTGGCGATCAGTTGGGCTGCGCTATTCCGGTTGAGCCGCAGCGCGGGCAGATCATCCATATGCGGCTGGCTGGGACAAAAACGGGCGACTGGCCTGTAGTCGAAGCCTTTCATGGACATTATCTGGTCTGCTGGCCTGAATCACGGGTCGTCGCTGGAGCAACCCGCGAAGTCGGTTCCGGCTTCAAACCGCAAACCAGCATCGCGGGTGTTCATGAAGTTCTGGGCGAAGCCATGCGCGTCGCGCCGGGGTTAAAACACGCCATCCTCGCTGAAGTGCGTGTCGGATTGCGCCCGCGCACCCTCGACAATTTACCTGTTATGGGTGGTGTTCCCGGCGTTGATGGAGTCTTTCTGGCAACCGGACACGGCGCGAATGGCTTGCAGCTTGGCCCCTACACCGGCAAAGTCGCGGCGGATTGGGCGCTCGGTCACACGCTGGAAGTCGATCTCTCGCCCTTCAGCGTGATGCGTGATACGCTAAAGTCACGCAGCTAACTTTTCCTCAACATCCTGGGCGGAGATTCAGGACAGGTTGGGGTCAACTGTGCTGCGTATGTGGGCAATTTTGTCACGCGCATCCTGGAGTGAATGGGCTACCATCAGGTTTTTGCTGAAGTTTCGATATACCCGGCTAAAGGTCGTTACCAGGGCATTAATGAACAGGCCGCCGCCCACAACAACAACTACTGTTTGACGTGGAAGGCTTTCCTGTGCGGTTTTGAAGCGCCCCATCGCTCCAATAGGAGGAAACGCATTGTCGGCGAAATTGGCGATAACATGAACGGTCTGGCCTGTCTGACCCATCATCTCCAGTGCGATCTTGCCAGCCTCGCGGAAATCTTCCCACGTCCAGCCTGGGCTGTATTCATAGCGAATGATGGTGTGGTCTTCATTGTCCCAAAATACCTGGATGCTCACTTTAAAGTTCCTACAGCAATATAGCTTACCAGTTATTATTATTAATATCATACAACCGGTCTGGTGGATTGAATTGTAAAGATCTATTTCTTCTGCAAAAATTTCAGTAAATGATATAAAAAAGGACACAGCTCGGCTGTATCCTTTTTCCCTCTATCAAGAGTAACTATCGTACAGCTTTACGGCGCTTTGGTTGGTTCGGGAGTAGCCGGATTGCCGTTTTCATCCAGTAAAGGCGCATTGGCGATATTGCCCTGTGTGAAGTTCAGTGTGCCGGATGAAATCCAGCCCGTCTTGTTATCAAATGTCACCCGCACCCAATTATTACCGGCGGTGCGACCAGTGACCGTCAATGTCGTGCCGAAAGGAATAACGGCCAGTGAATCTGAATCGCCTGATGCAGTCGCACGCAGGTTAGCATTCACGCGGGTAATCACGATAACCGTTTTGAGTTCTGTAGTAACGGTCTGATTTGCCGTTACACGCAGCACTGCGGTTGATCCGGCTTCAGCTTCCGGTGCGTCATCCACATTACCGTTGATTTTGACCAGATTGAAAGAAACCCAGCCTTCCTGTCCATTAAAATTAATCCGCAGCCAGCTATTGCTCGTCACGCGACCTGTGATGTCAACCGCATCACCCTGTTTAAGTTGACCCAGAATTGTATATTTCACACCGGGGCCGCTGCGTACATTGGCGCGGTAATTCGCTGTCGCATATAACTCGGTGCTTGCGGTCAGGGGAGGTGTGGTGGGTGCCGGGGTGGCGGTTTGCGCCATCGCCGGAATAGCGATACCAAACAGGATACTTACAACAAGACTAAATACCATTACACGTTTGCGACTCATGAAATTCTCCATACTTGTTTGTGAAAAAGCAAACAAACCGATTATAGGAGCAATCTACACAAATTTTGTTAGTACAGATGTAATGTTGGGAGTAAGGTACTGTCCACCAAAATAGAGCACATTCGACAATTTCTGATTTCAATCTACAATCTAACCCAATTGAAATTCAGAAACAGGTGAGTGCCATGTCTGATTTGCATCCCGATGCTGTATACGCGCTGGTGAATGGGTATCACGGTTCGCCGCATGATGTTCTGGGGCTGCACCCGGTTGATGATGACCACGTTGTCCTGCGAGCCTTTCGCCCCAACGCTCAGGAAATGACCGTCGTGAATGATGTGACCCGCGAACGTTTCCTGATGGAACGGATTCGCGATGAAGGTGTTTTTGAAATCACTGTCGAGGGAGCGTGGAAACCCGGCGGTTATCACTACGAAGCCGTGACGCGCGATGAGCGTGAGGAATCTTTTGGCGATCCCTATGCTTTTCCGTCGCGCATCACCGATTTTGATATGTATCTGCTGCGTGAAGGTAAACACCTCTACAGCTACGAGAAATTAGGAGCGCATCTGTGCGAGTTGGAGGGGATCAAAGGCGTTAATTTCACCGTATGGGCACCCAACGCGCGGCAGGTGAGCGTCGTGGGTAACTTTAATCATTGGGACTCGCGCTATCATCCCATGCGCATTCTGGGCGAAAGCGGCATCTGGGAATTATTCATCCCCGGTCTTGAAGAAGGCGAAATTTATCGCTATGACCTGCGTTCACACCATCACGGCTATCATGCCCTGAAATCCGATCCCTATGGCTTTTACTCGGAAGTCCGTCCTGCCAATGCCTCTGTCGTCGCAGATATTGACTCCTATGCCTGGGGCGATGAAGCCTGGATGGAAGCCCGTAAAGAGCGTAAGCATCTGGCTTCACCCATCGCCACCTACGAAGTGCATCTCGGCTCATGGCGGCGCAAGGATGACGGACGATTTTTATCCTACCGTGAACTGGCAGTGGAGCTGGTCAAATACGTCAAAGATATGGGCTACACCCACATCGAACTGCTGCCCATCACTGAACACCCGCTGGATGCCTCGTGGGGCTATCAGGTCACGGGTTACTATGCACCCACCAGCCGCTACGGCAAGCCTGATGATTTCATGTATTTTGTCGACCAGTGCCACCAGAACGGCATTGGCGTGATTTTGGATTGGGTTCCAGCGCATTTCCCCAAAGATGGTCACGCTTTAAGTTATTTTGACGGGACGCACCTCTATTCGCACGAGGATGCCCGTCAGCGCGAACATCTTGATTGGGGAACCTATATTTTCAACTATGGGCGCAACGAAGTCCGCAATTTCCTCATTTCCAACGCCCTGTTCTGGCTCAAGCATTATCATCTGGACGGCCTGCGTGTCGATGCCGTGTCATCGATGATTTACCTCGATTTTTCGCGCGGGCCGGGGCAGTGGATTCCCAATAAGTATGGCGGACGAGAGAACATCGAAGCGATTGAATTTCTGCGCGAGCTAAATACCGTTGTTCATGCCGAATGTCCCGGTACAATGACCATCGCCGAAGAATCGACCTCGTGGCCGATGGTATCGCGTCCGGTCTATGTCGGCGGCTTAGGCTTCACCCTCAAATGGGACATGGGCTGGATGCATGACACGCTCGATTATCTGAAAAAAGACCCCATCTACCGGGGCTATCATCACAACGAAATCACCTTCTCTATGTTCTACGCCTTCAGCGAGAATTTTGTCCTCTCACTCTCGCATGATGAAGTTGTGCATGGCAAAGGCTCGCTCATCAACAAGGCGGCAGGCGATTGGTGGCAGAAATTCGCTACCCTGCGCCTGTTGTTCGGCTACCAGTACACCCATTCCGGCAAGAAGCTCAATTTCATGGGACAGGAATTTGGACAATGGCGCGAATGGAGCGAAGCGCGTGGTCTGGACTGGGACTTACTCCGCCTGCCGACGCATACCGGAGTGCAGAAGTGGACGCGCGATTTGAATCATCTCTATCAGGAGCAGCCTGCCTTATGGGAACGCGATCTGGATTGGCAGGGCTTCCAGTGGATTAACGCCAATGATGCCGACAACAGCACCTTCACCTATCTGCGCTTTGCTGAGGATCGCGATGATTTTCTGGTGATGGCCTGCAATTTCACGCCCGTCCCACGTTACAATTATCGCATCGGTGTCCCGAAGGGCGGCTATTATCGCGAACTGCTCAACAGCGATGCAGCGGAATACGGCGGCGGGAATGTCGGCAACAACGGTGGTCTGGAAGCGAAGGCTGAACAATGGCACGAATTTCCCTACAGTCTCGATCTAACCATCCCGCCGTTGGGAATTGTGATACTGAAGTTGTCGGAATAAAGGGCAAGAGGTGGTTCTGAAGCCCACAGATTGAGAAAGAGTATGTAGGGTGAGATTGAACCAGGCGTTACTCGCCTTCCCCATCCTTTTTGCGTTTGGTTTTTGGCGCAGCAAGGCGTTTCTTCTCGGCACGCTCCAGTTTCTTGATGCTGTCGGCATTCGGTAAATCTTCGGGCATTGTACCGCCAAGTTCGGCAATTGCCCGCCGAACCACCACCCCTGCCTGAAAATGGACATGGTTGGCAGCATCTTTGCCTTGAACCTGGTCACGCCGCAGTTTCTCTTCCGCCTGTGTGCTGCGAAAGAGATTGGCAGCCAGTTCCGTTGCCCCCATATGGTCGAGAATATGCTGGCTTTTCTTTAACCGCTTGCGTTTGTGAATAGCTTCAGCCGTTAAGCCATTGTAGAGTCCGCGATAACCATGATTCTGAAAAACAGCGAAGTCCAGCGCTGTTATCACACCCGCATTCTTCGCTGCTGATGCCAGATCGGTATTCTGAAGCTTGATGCGCTGCCGAAGGAGAAGTCGCCGCTGATCTTCGGTAAGTTCAGCGAGTGCTTCTACATCTGAAATCTCCTGACGGCGGGTTTGCACGGCGAAATAAGTTTGGCCGAGCGCTACAACCTCTTTAGTGGGATCGGCGTTCTGCACGACGAGATAGCAGGCATAACGCGACAGATGCATATCCTCGACTTCGCGCTTTGCTTCCGAACCGATGGCGACCATTTTGATGGCTCCGACGAAATGGTCTGTCGGATCATGCCCGCTGTTCTCGCAGGCGATCTGAGCTTTGAGCAGGACTGCTTTGAAGTTCCGCCAGTTTGTATATTCAAGAACCAGCATAAGGTCACGTGCCGACCAGAATTCATAATCGTCGGGGTCAACCTGTCGGATACGCTCGAAGGGTGATTCTGTCTGCGGCGTATCAAAGTCGGTTAAGTCGGTCACAATCCTGCCTCCAAATCTATCGTTAAAACGCTGTTAATAAGTGTTGTAATCAATCTGTATAATAGTTCACCACAGAAATTTTTTGAAGCTAGACAGTGGGCTTAAACCCACTGTCTGAAACCTCAGAAACTTTGTGGCGCTCTGCTAGTACGAGGGCAGAATCAGGGGTTGACCGCCCACATTAACGTAATAATGCGGCAGCCAGCCCACTCCGAAAACTTCCACCTGAATGTCTTTCTTATAGGGTGTAATGGTGTAGGTTTGTGCCTCAGTAGCGGCTTTCGCCCACTTGTCATTGACCGCCTGGATTTCCGCCTCGAATTTCTTTTGCAGCTCGTCCATCTTGTCTTCCAGTTCTGCAATCACCTGCTCGCTTTCGGTCAGGTCTTCCTTGCTCTGACGGCGGTAGCGGGTAGCCCGACTGCTGCGGCTGAGTGTGTGACCCAGACGACCCTTGAACAGGCCGTAAAGCGCCTCACCGCGTGTGAACAATTCCTCGCGTTTGAGGTCAGCCAGTTCGGTTTTTTCGCTTTTCAGTTCACGCTCTTTCCGCTTGAGCTTGTCTTCGATGCTGTCCATCAGCTTTTCATATTTGGCGGCGACGGCATCCGCTTCGGCATCACGCTGTTCACGGGCAGCCTGCTGCACCTGCGCCCAGAATTCGCTGTCCTGTGCGTCTGGCTTGCCATAAATCCCCAGCTTTTCATTAGAGGGCAGTTGCAGGTGCGCAGTATTGTAGAGTAAATCGGTCAGTTCACCCCTCAGCGCGTTCATCCGCTTCGGATCGCTCAGGCCAGATGACATATCGCCGTAAATAGCAACCGCCAGCGGTTCACCGGAAAGCCGCTTGGGATCAACCGGATTCGCCTGATATTCTTCCCAATGCACCAATCCAGTGCGCTCCAGGCCGGGAATCTGGAAAGCAAAGGTACGCGCATGATACAACTGCGTTTTCCGATCCTGATAACGTACCGAAGCCTGCGCCAGCAGCACTGGCTTATAAGCCAGCAGCGGATCGCTGACATTGGTTGCCGCGAAGTGGGTCTGCTGCTCCCACAGTCCCAATGCCTGATTGCCGGTCATGGTCGCAGGCACAAAAAATTGCGAGATAGCGGATGGCAGTACGGGAGCATTGGACGAGAATCCGGCAGGTGCAGCCGGCCCGCGTAAAACCTGCGTATTTTGTGTCACCGGGGTGACGGATTGTGTGGAGTAATTCTGTGTCACGGGCGGCGCAGCCTGTGTGCTGAAACCGGGTGGCGCGGCTGGCATCGACGGCGCATTAAATCCGGGTGGCGCAGGCGGAACACCCGCCCCACCTATCGGCGGCAGTGGCAAACTGCCGACTCCCTGTGCGGCATAGGCATTCGCCCCGATGCGTGCCAGAAGTTCCTGCTTCTGCTGAGCCATGAGTGTCTGTACCTGCTGGCGCGTCAATGGCCCGCGCAGATAATTCATGCTCCAGCGTGTATGCACCAGTACGGGGCCTTCATTATCATGGACGTTGTGCATCAGGAACACACGCGGCTCAATATCGGCGATCAGCCGTTCCACATCCTTCAGATTCAATTGGCTGTCGGCACTTGCCAGCGACTCCAACCCGCCCATTACACGGGCGCGGTCATTTTCCGATTGCAATCGTCCGATGAACCAGGTTCCGGCGTTGGATAAACCTTTGTAATCCAGATCGCCGGGATTTTGCGTCGCCAGGATCAACCCCAAGCCGAAAGCGCGTGCCTGTTTCAGCAGCCGCAGAATCGGGTCTTTGGTCGGTGGATTTTTAGGATAGGGCGGGAAGTAGCCGAACATTTCATCAATATACAGTACGGCGCGTAAGCTGGTCGTGCCGCTCTGTGAGCGCATCCAACTCTGGATATTTTCCAGCAGCAGCGTGGTGATAAACTGGCGCTCGGC
>JBGAGR010000083.1:0-26065 GCA_044226645.1 Aggregatilineales bacterium | reverse complement strand
CTACGTCTCCATCACAATCCCGCCATTTTTCAGGTCGAGTGTGAAGGATGTGCCCCCCAACGTGCCGCCCTGAATCGAGGCGATCATCTCATCCAGCGCGACTTCCCAGTGATAAACCTGATACAGCACACCCGCCTCGCCAGCTAGTGACGATTGATTGGATTGTGAACCGAACCAGCGCAGACCTTTTTCCTGTGCCACTGCAATCGGGCCGACCACCAACTGGGCCGTTCCGGTCAGGATGTCCGCGCCGTTTGCTACAAGCGTATTCGCGGCTTCAGTCGCCAGTGGCACGCTGCCGAAATCGCCAGTATAAGTCACATTCACGGTCACATCCGGGTTCGCGGCCTTCGCGCCCTTCACAAAACCATCGACGTAAGCCTTCGCATCGCCTACTTCAATCGGGCCAATCACGCCGATGATATTGGTCTTGGTCATCATCGCCGCCAGAGTACCGTTCACGAAACCACCCTGGTCAGCGGCAACGGTGTAAGCGAACACATTGGGTAAATCGAAGGTGTTGACATCGGTGCCCCAGGCGAACGAGACATCCGGGAATTCCGGCGCGAGTTCTTCAATCACGGAACCGAACTGCGAACCATGCGCGATCACCAGATCATAATTACCCGATGAAGCCCAGTCGCGCAGCGCGGCGGCAGCATCATCCACAACAAATGTGCCATCCTGAAAATCGAACTGGAACTTGTCCTCACCCATTTCTGTCTGAACAGCTAACAGCGCGTCATACATGCTCTGGCTGAAGGCCAGATCATTCTTGGCACTCGGCGCAACGGCTGCCACACGGAAAGGCTTATCCTGTGCTTTTACGGCTGTAATGGTAGTCGCCAGCACAACAACCAGCAGAACGAGCATCAAACGAATTCGCTTACTCATATTTCCTCCTATAGATGAACATCATTCTCCCCTCTCAAACGGTTTGGTCAGCGCGGTTGGCTTTTCCAACTGTTTGGAGGCAAATACCAAAGCAATAATCGTAATCACATACGGAGCCATCGCTCCGATTTCGGTGGGAATATCAATGCCGACAGCGGTGATTTGCAGGCGTAGTGCGGTCACAAAACTGAATAGCAGCGCGCCGACCAGTATGCCGCCCGGTTTCCACCGCCCGAAATAAACCAATGCCACCGCGATAAAACCGAGGCCGGAGGTCAGATTTTGCTGGAACACCTTCAACAGCGCGATAGAAAGCGATGCCCCCGCCAATCCCGAAAGCATCCCCCCCAGCATGACGGTGATGTACCGAACCCGCGATACACTCACACCCATCGCGTCCGCAGCAGCAGGATTTTGCCCCACCGCGCGTATCATCAACCCGAATTGCGTCCGGTTCAGGATATATGCCGAAATCGGTACGAGGGCAAAAGCCACATACACCAGCAGGTTATGCCTGAAAAAAATCTCGCCGATCCCAAGAAATTGAATATCGGACAGCCCTTGAATATGGATGTCCGGGAACCCTTCGACAGACTTTGGCGTTCCCACTAATTTCTGGAAGAGAAGATCACTCATACCAAGCCCGAACAAATACACCCCGATTCCGCTGATTCCCTGCTCCGCTTTGAGCGTGACGCTGATAAACGCCATCGCCAACCCCATCAGTAGCCCAGTCAGCAGTGCTGCCAGGACACCCAGCACAATATTGCCCGTCATCAGGGTCGCATAGAAGGCGAAAAACGCCCCCATCAGCATAATTCCATCCACGCCCAGATTGAGTACACCGCTCCGCTGCCCGAACATCTCGCCAATTCCGGCAAAAATATACGGCGTAGCCAGCCGGATCATCGTGGCAAATACACTTGCGGTAAAAACATCCCCGATCATACGTTGCCTTCTGCCGTAGTGGTCAGTGCTGGCGTTTCAGCTTCTTTGTCCGGCATCGGAGTCGATTTATTCCGCTGTCGGTTACGATTTTTCGTAAAAATCTGACTGCTCACCACGAACACCACAATAATGCCGTTGATCGCGGTTATCAGTGCCGCTGGAACCCCTAAATCACGCTGCATCTTTTGAGCGCCCACCAGCAGCCCGCCGAAAAACACCGATGCTGGAATCGCCCCAAGTGGATTCAGACTCCCGAACAGCGCCGCCACAATCCCATTAAATCCAGCATTCGCAGTAAATCCCGCCGCCGAACCATCCGTTTGCAAGCGGTATTGCAGCCCCAGCACCTGTACCACGCCCGCTAATCCAGCGAATCCCCCGGCGATAAACATCGATAGAATCATCTGCCGCTTCACATTAATACCGGCGTAACGTGATGCCCGCTCATTTTCCCCCACCGCGCGGATTCGATAGCCAATCGTCGTCCGCCAAAGCAGAATGTAAATCACAATCGCCAGAATAATTGCCAGCACCAATCCATAATGCAGCCGTGTCTTGGCAAAAATATCGGGATCAGAGAGATTCAAAAGCTGCGCCAAACCATCGGGCACATGAATTGAAAATCGCGCCAACTGCGCCTGTTCTACAATTCGTGCAGTCTTCGGAACATGATTTACACCAACTTCAGATGGATCGAGCAAAACGCCATTCAGCAAAAAGTTCATCGACTGTACAGCGATTTGGTTCAGCATAATCGTGCTTAGGATTTCATTTACGTTGAAATAGGCTTTGAGAAACCCCGCCAATCCCCCAAACAACGCGCCCACGATAAACCCAGTCAGTAGCCCAAGCGGAACCAGCACAATTCCCGGTGCATCCGGCAGCGCCAGCACGACACTCACGCCAGCAATAGCCCCGGCGATCATCTGCCCTTCGCCGCCGATGTTGATAACCCCGCCCCTGAATGCGACACAGATGCCAATCGCCACAAAAAGCACAGGAATAGCCTTGACCAGCGTTTCCGCCGTCGAATTTTCACTGCCAAACGCCCCTTGCAGCATCGAACCATACGCATCCAGCGGATTAGCATTCATTGCCAGCAGAAAAATCGAAGCAACCGCTAATGCAGCTAGAAGTGCCACCAGCGATGGGACAAAATCAAATAATCGGTTTACGATGGCTTTCGAGAAGGCGATGATGGGCGAATCCCGCATAACTGCGCTTTCAGAACAAAACACCGGATAAGAATATCGATAACATTATGACTCGCCAACATCAAAATGCGTACAATCCAGCACTGTAAGAATTGTAAAGTATGCACAATGCGGGATCAAAACCTGACAAATGTCACGCGATTTGGATGTTAAGCACCGATTCTTCTCCATGGAAAATCCTCACAGTTGAACTACTCGATTTTGCTTCCCGGATTCCAGTGCTGCCGTCAGCACCCGGTGATGAAGATGGGTTTCTTCAGGTGTGGCGCAGTAAAAAGACTGCTGCATTTTTTCCCGCCCGTTGACGAGTTGGTCACAGAATGCTGCCCACATTTGCAGCAGTCCGTCCGAGAAACCGAATTCGAATATCCCCCCGGTAATGGTCGGATACGGCGTTTCATAACCCAGATCAAGCACTTTCCATGCCTGCTCACCACCCGATGTATAGTCCATCGTCCGCAGCGTTTTTGGAAATTTCGTCGAATATTCGATGCTGAATTTCGTCCCGCTGATGCGGATATACCACGTATTCATTTCTCCGGGTGCGATGCGATAGGTCTGAATAGTCATCGGAAAATGCTGGTCTTCTGTCTCCACCTCACAGCTAATCGTCGCATTATCCCACGTCTCGCAGGGCACGAGCTTTCCGCTAGCATCGGGACGTTCCTTGACTATATTGCTTAACATCGCCTTGACGCTTTTCGGCATCCAACCCGCACGCAGCGGAATATGCAGCGGATGCATCCCCAGATCACCCATACAGCCGTACTCGCCGTTCACATCAATCATCCGCTTCCAATTGATTTTCTTATTCGGGTCAAGATCACTGCTGTGCAGTAACCCCGCTGATACCTCGATAATCGTCCCGAATCGCGATTCCCGAATCGCCTTAATTACTCGCTGGGGGCCGGGGAAAAACGGGAATTCTGATGAGCAGGCGACAATTACTTTCGGATACTCCGCAACCACCTTCAGAATTTGTTCATTCGCCGCCAGATCAATCCCGAACGGTTTTTCGCCCAACAAATGCTTCCCCGCGCGGATAATATCGGTATAAAACTGCACATGAAGATTATGCGGCACAGCGCAGTAAATCGCGTCCACCTCGTCGCTGTTCAGCAAATCGTGATAATTTGTCGTCCGCACCTTGATACTGTCGAAATTCGAGTCCCACCAGTCAAACAACTTCTCATTCGTGTCACAAATCCCAACGATACGCGGCACAAAATCCAGATTCAGCAAATGGCACCATCGCGCGGCAGCGCTGCCAAATTCACGGCCCATCAATCCCAGACCGATAATTCCGAAACGAAGTTCCCGCTTCGCCATTTATGGTCTATGCCTCCAACAGCTTTATCGCCGCATCCGGTGTAGCATCATCATGCACAATCGCCATGAGCGCCCGTGTCATCCCGCCCGGATTACTGTGTTGAATCACATTGCGCCCGTACACAATCCCACGTGCACCCTGCTGCATCAGTTCATAAGTACGCTGCAAAATCTCAGCATCCGGCACACGTCCCCCACCCCGCACCAGCACCGGCTTACCCGCCGCCACCTGAATCACCTTGTGATAGTCGCTCACATTGTCACACGGGTCAGCCTTGATAATATCCGCACCCAGTTCAACCGCCTGCCGCACTAACGGCAGAATCTTGTCAATATCGCCGTCCACCATGTACCCGCCTGCGCTGGCATTGTCCTTCATCGCCAGCGGTTCAATCATCAGTGGCATTCCATAGCGTTCACACTGCGGCTTTAACTCACAAATATTGTTAATGCAAGCTTCGTACACTTCCGGTTGGTCGGGCAGATTAAACAAATTCACCACCACGCAAGCCGCGTCTAACCGCAGCGCCTGCTCCAGCGGCCCCCCGATAATCTTCGTATACAACTTGCGCGGTAAAGTCTTTCCATACACATTCGCGGTATCCGTCCGCAGCACCAGCGCGGGTTTTGCCTTACCGGGAATATGCTGCAAAATCGGTGCTTGACCAATACTCAGTTGAATCGCGTCCGGCGCGGCATCCACCAGCGTCTCAACCACGCTGTGCATATTCTCAATATCGGTCAAAAATGATCGTTCGCCAAAAAAGCCGTGATCGACTGCTACATCAAAACAGTTGCCATCCGGCGCAAATAGGCGGTTCAAACGCGGTAGAATACTCATCAATATTTCTCCCAATACAAAAAAAGATCACTAAAACTTTGGGCTTTACACGCCCCGCAATAATGAGCAGCAGCTAAAGGGTTTACTGCTTTTCCCCCTCCTGATTATTGCGAAAAAGTTCATTGGCGCAGACTCTAAGTTAAAATAGATTGACTGTCAAATAGTGACAAATCATTCGGTACAGCTCATTTTGGCGGAACATATCGCCACCTGGAAGCGTCTAAACCACATAATCCACTCCGGTAGTTCCGTTGGGATAGTTACTGTTCTATAATGGGGTGAGCAAGTTTAAGGAGATTCGCCATGCGGATACGATTACTATTATTGGGGATCGCCGTCCTGTTATTGTTATCGCTTTCATCGGTGCTGAACGCACAATCCTCGAACACCTGTCAGACGCTTATCCATCAGGTAGTCACTGATTTGGGTCAGGTCTGCGGAGATGCGGCAGGCAATTCCGCTTGCTATGGAAATTCCGCCAGCGTGGCTTTTGCCAATGGCGGCAGCGGAACATTCGCTAAAGCAGGCGACAAACTAGACCTCGCCAGTGTCCAATCCATCCAGACATTACCGCTTGATACCGCCACTAACCAGTGGGGGTTAGCAGTTCTGAATGTTCATGCGAATGTTCCCCTCGCGCTCTCATCAACTGGACTGAAATACATTCTGGTTGGCGAAACCGAGATTGAAAATGTCGTCGCGCCAGACAACGCCTTCCAGCCTGTGCCAGCCATCACGGTCACACCCCTCGTTGCTGCCAATTTACGCAGCAGCCCTAGCACTGATGCTCAGGTTATCGTCAGCGCCCCGGTGGGTACTGAACTTTCAGCCGATGCCATCAGCGCCGACAAAGGTTGGGTGCGCGTTCTCAACAATTCCGAAAGCGCCTGGGTTAGCCGCCAGATCATAGCCGCAAAAGACGGCAGTATTGACGACTTGCCCGTACTGGGTTCGGATACCCGCACCTTGATGCAGTCCTTCATTTTGCATACCAGTGCCGATACACCCGATTGCACCAATCTGTTTCCCTCCATGCTCTACATTCAGGGGCCATCCGGCTTCAATGCTGCCATCACCGTAAATGGTGTCAACATCCGTTTTGACTCAGCCATTGCCCTGCGCGTCACAGCCGAAAATAACTTGCAGTTAATCGCCCTGAGCGGTGGTGCGAGTACAGGCGGTGTCTCAATCCCCGCAGGATTCACGCTCAATGTGCCGCTCTCAGCCGATGGACGTGACGCAGCGGGTCTGGCGACAGGTCTGCGCCCCATTACGAGCGATGAACGCACCTTCTTGGACATTGCCACTACCGACATTAACGGCGGTAGTATTGTCTCGACACCCATCACAGTGCCGTCAGCCGAGCAGATTTCCGCCATGTTGGTCAGCTTAAACAGCGCAGTCGGCGGTCAAACGACATCCGGCCCTGCGGCAGGTCAGGCGGATTGCAGCCGCTTTAAACCGACTTCACCCTTGAGCAGTCTCGCGCTCGGTGTCACGCCCTTCTATTGGGACGGTGCGCCCGGAGCGACCACCTACCGTGTCAACATCTACGGCCCGGACGGTGCCCTGCGTAATTCATCGGAAATTGGTGGGAACACCACCACACTTCAGGCCGATACGGCAGGTGCAATCGGCGATGGCTCGAACTTTGCCTGGGATGTTCAGGCGTTGGTCAATGGTCAGGTGGCTTGCACCAGTGGGCGCGTCAGCCTTCCTCGCGATGCTACTGCCCAACTCGTAGGTAATAATGGCGGCGGCGATATTCCAAAGCCGACAGTCTGCACCTGGGGTTCCTGCTAAAAGCAAATAAGAGATGTTTTGTAGGGGCGAATCGCGATTCGCCCTGATTCGTTCATCCTTATCGCCGTTCAGACGTGCAATTTCTCATCCTCAACGCCGTGTCGCGTCACCAGAATATCCCGCGCCCGTGCGATTTCCCGCGCGGTTTCGTCTGCTGACCATCCCAGCACGTCCCCCACAACAGCACCCGTTTCCGTCAGCAGTTCCCCGTTCACGAACCCCAGCATCCCCAGTAGCGAACGCCGCAGAATCAAATCATCCAGATGAATAATTTTCTCTTGTCTCGCCAGAAACGCAATCTCTCGCTGGCTGTAATCGGGTTTCGCTTTCAGTGGCGCATCCTCACCCGCCGCGATAAACATCGCTATGTCCGCTGCCCGTGTCCCATAACGCTCAAATAGGATTCTCAGTCGATCCTCTGACAAGCCGCTTTCCACCTGCAAATCCGCCAGCCATTTCGCCTGCTCGGCTTCAGATTTGGGATACCCTTTCCCACCGCCAATCGCCGTCGTTTTGGTATCCTTCACCCGCATTTTATTCAACCGTTCCAGTAAGCGATCTGTCGTCTGTTCCGCGAATGCTCGGAAGGTCGTCCATTTCCCACCCACCAGCGAAAGCACCGGGAATTTAATTTTCGCATCCGGCTCAATCACTTGGATGCTGTGGTCACGGCTGATCTGTCCCGTTCTCGAAGACTCGCTTGACGGCAGCGGTCTCACCCCACAGAACCGGAATACAATTTGTGAGCGTTTGATCTCAATCGTCGGAAACACGATCTTGACGGTTTCGAGAATATAATCCACATCCTCTTCGGTACATATCGGCTCCGGATCATCCACTCGCGTGTCCGTTGTGCCCAGTAGGACTTTATCCAGCAGCGGGAAAAACAGGCAGATACGCCCATCCTTGTTCTCAAAGAACATCTCATGCCCCTGCGTTGCTTCATGCAGCGCCGGATTATCGACGATGATGTGCGATCCCTTCGTCCCGCCGATGAACTTCGTTTCCTCACCTATCGCGCGATTAGCCAAATCAATCCAGGGGCCAGCCGCGTTCACCACGATTTTCGGCTTCACCGTCACTGCCTCGCCGGAAACCTCGTCCCGCAGCGTCAGCGTTTCCCCATCCGCACTTTCCAGCGCCATATAATTCAGCGCATGAGCCTTGTCCGATGCCGCCTCCGCATCCAGTACCAATTCCAGACAGATTCGCTCCGGGTACGGCATCCACGCATCAAAATACGTTGCCGTACACAGAATCTGCGGATTAATCGCAGGGCGCAAATCCATCGATTCTGCCCGTGAAATCAGCCTGTGACCGGGAAGCCCTTGCTGTCCTCTTGTGAACCAGTCATACAGCATCAGCCCGATTTTGATAACAAACGCCCCACGCTCTCCCGGCTTATCCCGTAAATTCAGAAACTTCAGTGGCGCATTGAAGATTCCCGAAAACCAGCTAAAGATCGGAATCGTCGTCGGCAGCGGCTTGGAATAATGCGGCGCATTATGCAGCATACGGTTCCGTTCCGTCAGCGCTTCCCGCACCAGCCGGAATTCCCCATTTTCCAGATAGCGAATTCCCCCATGCAGCATGTGCGACGATGCCGCACTCGCCCCGCTGCAAAAATCGCCCTTATCCACCAGCAGCACATCCACCCCTTGCAGAGCCAAATCACGGAATGTGCCAATCCCATTAATCCCGCCCCCTACAATCAACACCGATACATTCGGCTGTTGCTTCAGTGCTTTTATTACATCCTGTCGCCCCATCATATTTTTCCCTTCAAACCGTCACCTGTTCACACATCGCATCCAATTCGGACGCGCTCAAAAATCCCTCAGCAGCGCCCGCCGCGCCTACTTTATACGACGCAAATACTGCCGCTTTCTTAATCGCCTCATATGGATTCCGCGTCTGGTTATACACATGCACAAACGCCGAAAACAGCGCATCTCCCGCGCCAATCGAATTCACCACCGGGCGCGTATAAACCGCCGGGACACGCCCCACATAGTGATGGCTCTTGACCGAAAGTAACGCGCCTTCACTCCCTAATCCCACTACCACAATTTCCGTCCCATAGCGATTGACCAGCCACCGCGCCCAATCTTCCGGCGAACACGGCAAGTGCTCATGACTCATGAACAGAATATCCGCTGCCGCCATATAATCCCGGTTATAGTCATCCTCAATATTGCTGATAGAATGCACATCCGTCGCAATCAGCTTCCCCATCCGCATGGCTGATTCCAGAAAAGACCGCGCGAAATTGATATTACAAATCACCGCCAGCGAACAATCTTCCAGCGCCTTTTCAAGCAGCACCTGTGGATAAATCCGCTCCTGAATATCCTTCAAATCGACATTAATCTGCCGGTTGCCCTGCCTGTCATACAAAATCACCGATTGTGGCGTACTATCCAGCGCATTCAGCACATAGGTATCATCAATCCCGTCTACCGCCAGCGCTTCCCGCACCAGCACCCACGCCGCATCTTTCCCGGTCATCGAAATAAAATGAACATCGTTGCCGAGTGTTTTTAGCGCTTTCGCCACGTTGTAGCCCACGCCGGAAACTGAGCTGTTGACTCCAAAAAACGGATACCGAACAGGCGCATAATGAATCGGAAATCCTTCCACCTGAAGCGTGGTTTCAATATTCGTGAGACCTGCCACGAGAATCTTGTCGCTCATGACTGCTCCCACGCCCGTGACCGCTCGACAGCGCGTTTCCATCCGGCGTACAGTGAATCTCGCTCCTCAACCGACATAGCTGGCTCAAATGTCCGCTCGACTGCCCACTGCTTGGCAATTTCCTCCTGCGACGACCAGAATCCAGTTGCCAGTCCCGCCAGATACGCTGCGCCCAACGCAGTCGTTTCCGTCACCGCCGGACGCTGCACGGGAACGCCTAAAATATCTGCCTGAAATTGCATCAGAAAATCATTCCGCACCGCGCCGCCATCCACCCGCAGCGCTTGCAACGAAAGTCCCGAATCGGCGTGCATCGCTTCCAGCACATCCCGCGTCTGATATGCGATACTTTCCAACGTCGCCCGGACAATCTGCGCCCGACCACTCCCGCGCGTCAGACCAACAATCGTCCCCCGCGCATATTGATCCCAGTACGGCGCACCCAGTCCGACAAACGCCGGGACAACATATACGCCGCCTGTGTTTTCCACACTTCGGGCAATCGCTTCCGTTTCGCCAGCACTTTGAATCAGCTTCAATTCATCCCGTAGCCATTGCACTGCCGCCCCGGCGATGAACACACTGCCTTCCAGTGCGTACTGCATCGGCGTTTCGCCCACCGTCCAACCGACAGTTGTCAGCAGGTTATTATGAGATTCTTTCGCCTCTGCACCCGTATTCATCAGCATAAAGCAGCCTGTACCGTAGGTATTTTTCGCCATACCCGGCGTATAACACG
The DNA here is from genome assembly GCA_044226645.1 of Aggregatilineales bacterium. GTDB lineage: Bacteria > Chloroflexota > Anaerolineae > Aggregatilineales > Phototrophicaceae > CFX2. Next base: position 15,603 of record JBGAGR010000083.1, on the reverse strand, counting down.
CCTGCCCGAATGTCGCCGCCTGTTGGTCGCCAGCCATTCCCGCGATGCGGATTGGCTTACCAAATATTTCCGCATCCGTTTCGCCATAGACCATGCTGCTCGGCACAACCTGCGGCAGCATCGAAGCCGGGATATTCAAGCGTTTGAGGATCGAATTTGACCACCAGCGCTTATGGATGTCGTAGAGCATCGTCCGACTGGCGTTACTGACATCCGTAATGTGCAGCCGTCCCCCGGTCAGCCGCCAGGCCAGAAAGCAGTCAATCGTCCCGAAAGCCAGCTTCCCTGCTTCAGCTTTTTCTCGCGCACCGGGAACATTATCCAGAATCCAGGCAACTTTCGTGCCGGAAAAATACGCATCCGTCACCAGACCCGTTTTCTCGCGGATCGTCCGGTCAAATCCTTCCGCCTTCAATTGATCGCACAGCGCCGCCGTCCGTCTGTCCTGCCACACAATCGCGTTATAGATTGGCTTTCCCGTCTCTCGATCCCAGACTACCGTCGTTTCCCGTTGATTCGTGATGCCAATCGCAGCGATCTCATCTGCCGTAATCTGTTGGGAACTGAGGGCATTTTTCGCCACACTGTACTGCGATTCCCAGATAGTCTCCGGGTCATGTTCCACCCACCCCGGCTTCGGATAAATCTGCGGAAATTCCTGCTGCGCTGTAGCGACAATCCGCCCACCGCGATCAAACAGAATAGCTCTGGATGAAGTCGTCCCCTGATCCAGCGCCAGCACAAAACTTGCACTCATAAATCATCTTCCTTACGCAATAAATTCTTTCAATCCACCCAATTTAACGCAAACAACCTTGTCCGTCTAATCAATAGAGGCGAACCCATGATTCGCCTCACTATATTTCCGCCAATTACGGCATTGAATTTTTACTAAGCACTGAGAATTAGGAACTAGAAACTATTCTGATCTTCGCCTCCGCCGCTGCCAGCCGCATCGTCTTCGCACGGACTATCACCGTCCCCGCCTCATGTTTCGCCTTCACATACAACGCCGCCTGACCACCCACCAGCGCGAACGGATTTTCCCCGATTAACTCTCCCGGCCCCTCGATCTCGAACGACACGGCCTGAGTCGCATACGGTTGTCGATTCCCATACTGGTCAACAATCTTGAACACCAACCGCGTCATATCCGCCCCATCTGCGGCAAGTTCCGTATCATCCGGTATGAGTTCCAGCGCGTGCGGTACGCCGAACGATGAAATCCGTTGTTCCGCCGCTTTTTCGCCCATGATGTATCCCACCACATGCAGGTCAACCATCCGCTGTCCCCACGTCAGCCACAGTTGCAAACCCGGAACCTGGTACGGCGGATGCGGCAGATGTGGGAAATGCTCCCGGTCAGGCTGGAAACGTCCGAACAAACCTTCCCCGATATAAACTTCTACCTCGTCGCAGTTGCTGAAAATCACCAGCGGATCATTCCCGCCCCCACTTCTGTCCCCCATCGACCATATCGTCGCCGTGCGCAGCACTGGACGCACCTCCGGCGAAATCTGGCTCTCATAAAAATACGCGGCATATTTCGGCAGTCGGAAAATATCCGAAACCCCGTGATAACAAATTCTGTCCCCAGAGCCGAATTCGCGGTGTGTATTGTAATCGAACGCGCACCAGCCGATTGCCCCTGCCACATTCGCCATCCCGAACTGCTTATCCTGTACCCGCGCATGACGGATCGCGTGTTCAATCTGCCGTTCTTCCTGATCCCAGCTTTTCGTCGGGAACATATGCCCGTTGAATTCCGTTACCATATGCGGCGTATGCGTCGGCTCAATCACGCTGTTTGAGAAATCATTGTAAGTGAACACATCTTCCAGGAATTCGCTCTCCGGGAAATTCCGAATCCCGCCCGTTTGCCGTGTCGGGTCGAGCTTATGCGCCAGCGCATTTGTCGCCGTATAAAACGCCCTATCATCCTGCGATTCATTGATTCGCACCCCCCACAGCACAATGGACGGATGATTACGGTCACGGGTAATCATCGCCTCGACATCCCGCAGACTGATTCCCTGCCAATCCTTATCGCCGATATGCTGCCAGCCGGGGATTTCTTCCAGCACCAGCAGGCCAATTTCATCACAGCGATTCAAAAAGTGCGGTGACTGTGGATAATGCGAGGTTCTGACAATATTGCAGCCCAATTCGTACTTGATGATGTCCGCATCTTTCCGCTGCAACCGCGCCGGAGCCGCCGCCCCGATATACGGGTAGGTCTGATGCCGATTCAGCCCGATCAGCTTCACCTTCTCGCCATTTAGGTAAAAACTGCCGTCCTTATCGAAATGCGCCTCTCGGAAGCCAATTTCCTGGTTCCATATTTCGTCATAGGTGATATTGCCATCTGTCTCCATCACGTCAATATCGAGAGGGTAATGGTACGGATTCTCGATTGACCATAGCTTTACCTTGCCTTTAATAGATAGGCTAAATCGTATTGTCATTTCACTTTGTGGCTCTATCGTGACATCGCTTGTCTCCTTTCCTCCAAGTTGGCTCGTAGGAGTAGAATCGAAGTTGACAGATACTGAGCATTGAAATTTTCGATTTGATTGATTCAAAAGGCTTACATCAACTTCGATTCTAGGCGAATTCACATCCCGGTAAACCCCGCCGAATGTCAGGTAATCCACCACGAATCCATACGGCGGAATATCCGGTCTTTCCGTCGAATCCAGCCGCACCACCAGCAGATTTTCACCCGTTTCGTTCAGATAGTCGGTGATGTCGAACGAAAACGCATTGAAGCCACCCTCGTTCTCCCCCACCTTCCGCCCATTCAAAAACACCTCACAGGCGATCATCGCCCCATCAAAATCAATGTAAACCCGCCGTCCATTCCGCGCTTCCGGCAGCTTAAACCGCTTCCGATAGGTCGAAATGAACTGGTATTCCATATTGTCAAAGTTGTGATGCGGCAAAATGATGTTGGCGTGCGGCAGCGTGACCGCTTCAAATGCGCTGTCGGGTGCTTGCTCATCAACATCCTGCGCTAAGAACAGCCAATCCTGGTTGAAAGGTACGATGGTTCTCAAGATTAATAATCCTCTTTATCAATATGATTAAGCGCTTAACTACACCCTACTATGAGGCGTGATTTTGCGCCCCCCTGTAGCTGACCGTTCGATACTTTGCTGAATGGTTTTACATTATATATCAGCCGCAAAAAGTACCCTAGAGTTGGTCTATTCTAACCATTTTGCATTGACAATAAGAACTTTTGTTCATATCATGAGATAGTGCGGATGCAGGTAGCACCACATTAAACGGTGGACGCTGTTTTGAGCAAGAAATTCTCACCCAGACTTCGCCTCTTCTCCCCTCGCCTAGGCGTACTCGCCGCTGGGGAGAGGGGTGGGGGGTGAGGGCTTTTGAGCAATCCACCACATATTGCAGTGCTATAGGATGCCGTTGTCGGGACGCGCCGTTTTTCGAAATGGCTACCGCCATATCACGACTGTTGCCGCCCGGAGGGTCAATTTGCCGAAATTACCACCATCACCCCCTCGGCAAAACGGCAATACGCAATCTTGTCGCCGGGATGTATTGCCGTCGATGGGTTTTCCGAAATCGAGAAAAGGAGCTTTATGGCAAATTTGGCGGCGGCAGACCGCTTGACCCAAATTGCCACAAAAAGCGCTCAATTTAGGCGAGCAAACGCTATTCCGCCAATAAATTTCGCCATATCCGTCATAGTGAGGGCACATTTTGCAAGAAAACGTGCGTTATCATCACCCTGAATTCTTAGCCTACGAATCTTCTGGCAAGTGGGTTTTACTTGCAGCGAAATCAGCGGCGGCAAAATAATTCGCCGCCGCCGCGAAACCAAATCCTAACTTTGAGTAGAGGTTTTCGAGGAGTCGCTAAAAGGCTAGGCTGATGGCTTTATCTTTCACTTTGCACCTTTTGCCTTGCGCCTCCAACCTAAAACAACCCGACAACCTTGCCTTCATCGTCAAGATCAACACTCTCAGCCGCCGGATTCTTGGGTAAACCGGGCATCGTGCGCATCTCACCGCAAATCGGGTAAATGAAACCCGCGCCTACCGATGCTCTGGCTTCTCGAATCGGCAGTCGGAAGCCCGTCGGAGCGCCCTTAATCGAGGCATCCGCCGTAAAACTCAGGTGCGTTTTCGCCATACAAATCGGTAAATTGCCGAAGCCGTTCTTCTCGAAAGTATCAATCTGTTTATCGGCTTCCGGTGTGTAATCGACACCATCAGCCCGATAAATCTCTGTCGCAATCGTCTCAATCTTCTTCCTAATCGGCCAGTCTACCGGGTAAAGGAGCTTAAAATCATTCGGTTGGTCACAGGCTTGCACCACCATCTCAGCCAGTTCGGTTGCTCCGGCTCCGCCTTCCGCCCAGTGTCGCGCTACGGCTACTCCAACCGCGCCAGAAGCCATCGCGATTTCCTTAATCGCGTCCAGCTCATTCTGCGTATCGCTAGAAAACACGTTGATCGCCACAACCGGATTTACCCCAAACTTCCGCATATTTTCCAGATGCCGCACCATATTGACCGCACCCGCTTCAACATCAGGAATATTCTCGGAGATCAATCCAGCATCCAGTGGTTTCCCCGCGACAATCTTATACTTTCCTGTATGCGCCTTGAGTGCCCGCACCGTAACGACCAGCACCGCCGCATTCGGGCGCAGCCCTGAAGCTCTGCATTTAATATCGAAGAACTTCTCCGCACCAATATCCGCCCCGAAACCCGATTCGGTAATTACATAATCCGCGCACTTCACCGCGATCATATCGCCCAGCACCGACGAATTCCCGTGCGCGATATTCGCAAACGGCCCACAGTGAACAATAGCTGGCGTATTTTCCAGCGTCTGCATCAGGTTCGGCTTAATAGCGTCGCGCAAAAGCACTGTTGCCGCGCCAGCCGCCTTCAAATCTTCTGCGGTAACAGGCTTCTTATCCTTATCATAAGCCAGCACCATCCGACTAATCCGTCCGCGCAGATCATCCAGAGAAGTCGTCAGCGCGAGAATCGCCATGATTTCCGAAGCAACTGTAATGTCGAATCCAGTCTGTCGCGGAATACCATCCGCTTTTTCCCCCAGCCCGATAACTACATTGCGCAGTGCCCGGTCATTCAAATCCAGCACCCGTCGCCACACAATGTTGTGCATGTCCATATTCAGCGCGTTCCCATGATGCAGATGATTATCGATCATCGCCGCAATCAGGTTATGCGCCGCCGTAATCGCATGAATATCGCCAGTCAGATGCAGATTGAAATTCTCCATCGGCACAACCTGCGAATAACCGCCACCCGCTGCCCCGCCTTTAATCCCAAAGGTCGGCCCCTGCGAAGGTTGTCGCAAAGTAATGACAGCCTTTTTGCCAATATGCTTCATCGCCTGTCCCAACCCTACTGTCGTGGTCGATTTCCCCTCCCCTAATGGCGTTGGGGTAATCGCTGTCACATCTACATACTTGGCATCGGGGCGGTTACGCAGTTTTTCCAGCGCTTCAAGGTTAATCTTGGCAATATATTTGCCGTAGTGTTCGAGGTCAGTATCGGGGTCGAGTCCAAGCTGTTCAGCAATTTTGTTAATATGAACAAGTTTGGCGCTCTGGGCAATTTCAATATCAGATGGAACGGTCATGTTGACAACCTACTGCCTAGTTAATTGTTGTTATGCCAGTATAACCTGTGGAAGTTTTCCATGCAGTAACAAACGCTGTGCAGCTTGGATGATCTTTATCATCACCCAACAAAAAAAGCGGAGCCGCAGCCCCGCTTTTACTATTATAGGAGTTACGCACTTGAAGGAAGTTCCTCGCTTAGACAAGGGGTTTAAACCCCTTGTTCGCATCGCTCAACTGCGTAAGTCCTATATTACTTGACCAGAGTGGTCATCATATTCCGAACAGTGTTCAATTCGTCCTCATTGACTGTATGCCCCATATTCGGGTACAGCCGCACCGTCACATTCGCGCCCAATTTCTTAAAGACTTCTGCACTTTCCTCAACCCGTTCCTTTGGCACATGGAAATCTACGTCGCTGCATCCCAGAAATACTGGGGTATCCTCCATCGAACCGGGATAATTTCGCGGTGTCTCTTCCGGGCCAATCAACCCACCGCTCAATCCGACCACGCCACCGTAACGCTTCGCATGACGCGCCACATATTCCAACGCCAGACAAGCGCCCTGCGAAAAGCCCAACAAAATAGTGTTTTCGGGAGCAATTCCTGCCTTTTCGACAGCCTTCATTACTTGGTCAACGGTCTCAAGCGCCGACGAAAGATACGGTTCGTTGCTGGCTATCGGTTCCAAAAATCGATTCGGATACCATGTATTATGTGCCGCCTGTGGAGCCACATATGCAAATCCTGGTTGATCGATCTCTCCTGCCAGCGAAAGAATGCTCTCCGCAGTCGCGCCACGTCCATGAATCATCACCATCACGGCTTTTGCCAGATCTAGCGGTTCCCCGGCTGCCAGAACACGCTGATTTTGATGTATATTCTGCACCATTTTCCTTACTTAATTCACTTTCTCAATCGGTTTTGTCCATTCAGGAACAATCAGTGGCTTCAATCCCTTGCTGATTGTTTCCCGATCTTTTTCCAGCCAGGGCGGTAGTTGGAGTGAATGCCCTAACTGCGCCGGTTCCTCATCAACCGGAAATCCCGGTCCGACAGTCGCCAGCTCAACGATATGTCCATCGGGATCATTGGTATAGACGCTCTTGAAATATTTCCGATCCAATACCGGTGTAACCTGATAACCCGCCTTCGCCAGTTTTGCCCTCCACTCTTGCTGTTCTTCTTCATTCGCAACTGCCAAGGCGAAATGATGAGTCTGTCCTGTTCCCATCGCGCGGCGCAGTTCCTTCTTGGGATCGCGCTCGAAATAGGTAATCAGAGTGCCTGGTTTACCCTCATCAACACCCCAATACCAGTGAGCAGAACCAGGATCGTCAAAATTCGAGGTACGCTTGACTAACCGCATTCCAAGCAGTTCGCCAAAGAACGAATGCGTTCGCTGAATATCCGTCCCAATCGCCGTGATATGATGCATTCCTTTACTCAGTGCCATATCAGCAGTGATTACAGGGACAGGTTCAGGCCATGTCTCCGCTTTAATCCGCACTTCATCACGGTTGTTCACAATCATTTCCGCTGGCGGCTCACGATATTTCATGCCGATTTTGGCTGCTTCTTCATCCATCGTCCATCCAGGGCCATAGGTCGCGATTTCGACAATCGTTCCATCCGGGTCACGGAAGTAAATTGACTTGAAGTAATGGCGATCCAGCGGACCATCGACTATCAGGCCAGCATCAACCAAACGCCGCTTCCACTTCAGTAACCCATTGTAATCTGCAACTTGCAGCGCAAAGTGATGTGTTCCACCTATTCCCGGATGCCCCTTTGACGCACCGGGAATTTCGAAGAAAGTGATGGCAGTGCCAGGAAGACCTAGCTCGTCCCCAAAATACAGATGATAGGTACTAGGGTCATCAAAATTGACCGTCTGTTTAACCAATCGGAGGCCGAGAATTTGGGTATAAAAATTGACTGTCCGCTGCGCATCTGCTGCGATGATGCTGATATGATGTAGACCAAGCACTTTCATATTCATTTCCCTTTGTTGGCTTCGCAGTTTATTGACTATACAAAGAAGTATATCCTTACGTAATGACCTTTAAAGCTGCCCCAACCGAATACACGATTAGCATCTGTGCTGGCCCATAGAGTATCCAGACGACATCCCCAATCCCAGTAAAATGCAGGCCGTTAAATAATTGCGCGGCAAGCAGTAAATCGCTCAGCAAAAACAGAATCGTCCCTACCGCCAGCAGGGCAAAAAGTGGTGACTGCAATGCTAACCCTGTAGCAAATCCTGTCGTAGTTGCCAATAGCAATGAGTATGGAAGCGCCGCATAGTGCAGAACAGAACGTTTTTCCGTCCGATAAACCACAAAATACCAACCCCCAAAACCCATCAGCCACCAGAAAATCAAACTCGCAATTCGGGGGGAGAAATCACTCAGACCATTCACATCGCCAAAGTGGATAAAGCCCGTGATGTATACGATATGCCCCATCGCAAAAGCAGCGATGCCGCCCAGAACTGGCTCTTTAATCCGTATCAAATTCGCCATGAACAAATCTCCTATCGCGCCTAACGACATGCCAATAGCAATCAATAGAGCGAAGGTATTTACGCTTGTATCACGGCTAAATAGAAACCAACTCCACCCAGTAATTACCAACGTGAAGGATGACCCAATTCTTGCCCATGTCGGGGTACGATGAGTTCCTTCAGAATTCCACTTGCCGAAAACCATCCCACCAAATAATAAGCCTGCCCATAAAGCCACTAAAATTAGCAACCATATTCGCTGCCCATCGGTGACAAATTCGATAAACATACAAAGCTTCCCTTGCGTTAATCAGGCAAAAAAATTGAAACACAATTTTGGTTAATTATGCCCAATCACAGCCGAAAAAGCAGCAAACGGATGCTTGTAAGTAGACAATCACTAAAGGAAAGTCTATAACCTTGTATCCAATAGGCCAATCCCAGGCATTGGCAGGAAATGTAACCATTGGTTACAATCCCGTAAGGTAAATTTGAACCGTTTGTCCACGAAATCACTATCTTTTACAGCCTACGGTTCTTGTTTTAAGGAGTTTCTTATGAAGTCTCTGTTTCGTATGCTACCGCTTGCGATGCTGGTAGTGATTGTTCTGGGTCTGGCACTTCCTGTGGCTGCCCAGGGAATGACATCAGTCTCTGCACCAGATTGCAGTTATGGTGGTCAGATCAAGTCGATCGAAGCCATCGACGCGATGACAGTAAAGTTCACATTCTGCTATCCTGATCCAGCGTTCCCCTCAAAAGCCGCTTTCTCGGCATTTGCCATTCATTCATCTGACCAGTTGAACGCTACCGGTGGTGGTGGTGATGAACTGCTGAGCAACCCCATCGGCACCGGCCCCTACAAACTTGAGAAGTGGGATCGTGGTAACGAGATGGTCTTCAGCGTCAATGAAAACTACTGGGGCGACAAGCCAATTGAACCAACCGCCATTCTGAAGTGGAACTCCGAAGCTGCGGCTCGTTGGAACGAACTTCAGGCTGGTTCAATTGACGGCATGGACAACGTTGGCCCCGCCGACTTTGCCGCTGTCGAAGCGAACCCCGATATGAAGCTGTATCCGCGTGCTTCGACCAACGTTTTTTATCTCGGCATCAACAATACTGTTGCTCCGTTTGATAATCCGATGGTACGTCAGGCGATTGCCTACGGTATCGACAAACAGCGTATTGTGGATAACTTCTATCCGCCAGGATCAACTGTTGCGAACCAGTTCATGCCTTCCAGCATTTTCGGTTACACCCCTGATTCAAAGACCATCCCCTATGACATCGAAATGGCCAAGAAGCTGTTGGCAGATTCGGGCGTAACCCTCCCGATTGAAACCACCCTCAGCTATCGTGATGTGGTTCGTGGTTATCTGCCACAGCCCGGTGTCGTAGCGCAAGACCTTCAGGCACAGTTGGCAGCAATCGGGATTAACGTGACCATCAACAAGATGGAATCCGGCGCATTCCTCGATGCGGCTCAGAAGGGTGAGCTGTCACTGCATCTGCTCGGCTGGGGCGCGGACTATCCAGATGCGACCAACTTCCTGGATTATCACTTCGGCGCAGGTTCAAGCGACCAGTTCGGTGAACACGATCCGAAGCTGACCGACCTGCTCTCTAAGGCAGCCCAGCTTTCTGACCCCGCTGCTCGTCTTGATCTCTATAAGCAGGCCAACGATGAAATCGCTGATTTCGTCCCGATGGTACCGATTGCCAATGGTGGTAACGCGGTTGCTTTCGCCGCTCGTATCAGCGGTGCGTATGCTGGTGCCTTCTCAGCCGAACAGTTCCGTGTGATGGAAGACCCCAGTGACGACAACATCATCTTCGAACAGAACGGTGAACCCATCAGCCTCTACTGCAACGATGAGAGCGACGGCGAAACCTTCCGTGCCTGCGAACAGATCAACGAATCCCTGCTCGGCTTCGAACTCGGCAGCGGTAATGTTGTTCCGGCGCTGGCAACTGAATGGTCGGCCAATGCCGATCTGACCGAATGGACGTTCACGCTGCGTCCGGACGTGAAGTTCTCGGATGGATCAACCTTCGATGCGGACGATGTCATCACTAGTTGGGCAGCCATGTGGGATGCGGCCAGTCCGCTCCATGTTGGACGTACCGGTGATTTCACCTACTTCAGCAGCCTCTTCGGATCATTCTTGAACGCACCACCTTCGTCATAAAAACAGGCGGCTTCAGTTCAATCTTAGGGCGGGTCAAACAAACCCGCCCTTCAATTTTCAGTTAGATAGAATTGTTGGGATATAATCATAATAATGTCCCACAAGGTTAGCGTTTAGACATGACAACTTTCATCTTACGCCGGTTGTTTTTGGCTGTTCCGGTTTTGCTGGGAATATTGTTTATTACCTTTATCATGGGTCACATGATTCCCGGCGACCCCTGCCGTGCTATTCTGGGCGAAAAAGCAACTCAGGCCGCCTGCGATGCATTCATCGCACGCAACGGACTTGATAAACCACTCCCGGTGCAATTCGGGATTTATATCGGAAATTTCCTCAAGGGCGATCTGGGTGATTCCCTGAAATTTGGACGGCCTGTAACCTCACTTCTGGTTGAACGACTGCCAATTACAGCGGAATTAGCCTTTTCCGCTATGTTATTCGCGACGCTCGTGGGTGTTCCACTGGGTATTCTGGCGGCATATCGACGCAATTCCATCCTTGATGTCGGGTTGATGTTCACCGCTAACTTAGGTGTATCAATGCCCGTCTTCTGGCTGGGATTAATGCTGGCATTCATTTTCGGTGTATTGTTGAAGGGGACAATCTTCCAACTCCCACCGTCAGGTCAGCTAACGGCGGGCGCGAACTATACCCCTTTTTATATTTCGTGGGGCTTGGCGACTGACCCCAAAACTGCCAGCGGGACTTTGATCTTCGTTTCGCAGATGAATATCATCAATGCCGTTTTAACTCTGAACGGACAGCAGTTCATTGATGCGCTGCGTCATATGATCCTGCCAGCGGTGGCTGTTGGAACCATTCCACTATCGATTGTCGCGCGAATGACTCGTTCCAGCGTATTGGAAGTCCTGAATCAGGATTATGTACGAACGGCGCGCGCCAAGGGCTTATCAGAATACGTCGTTATCGCCAAACATGCTGTTAGCAACGCCTTGCTTCCAGTCGTTACAATAATTGGTCTGAGCTTTGGTGGTCTACTGTCCGGTGCGGTTCTCACTGAAACAATATTCGGTTTTAGCGGCATCGGGAGAACCCTGTTCGAAGCCATTACGGGTCGTGACTATGCCGTCGTACAGGGACTCACTCTGATCACTGCTATGGGTTTCGTAGCCATTAATCTGATTGTCGATATTCTCTACAGTTACCTTGACCCGCGTATTCGCTTGAGTTAGTAAAAGGCCATACCAGACATGGATCGTGTCGAATCATCCCCTATTGTTAGTCTGAACATCCAGCAGGAAAAAGCCAGAGGGAAAAGTATTTCTCTCTATCGAGCAGCGGCGATGATTCTCTTCATGGCTGTCATTTTCCGTATGTTATTAATCGGACTTTCATCCCTCGCTTCATTCATATCCATAGCTGCCATTGACCAGTTTTTTACGATCATCAATAGTCTCAGTTATGGGCTTACCATTCCAGTCGCAATTGCCATCTATCTGTGGTCTGCATCACAGGAACAAAGTCCTCTGCTGGAAACATTGAGTAATTTACTCCGCACACGATCTGCGATTGTTGGTATTTTGATTATTGGCTTCCTGATTACGGTTGCTGACTTCGCGCCGAGCATCGCAACCCATAACCCGATTCTATCCATGATCGGACAGCCCGGCGAAACGGGCAAACTGCCTGCAAAAGCGCCGTGTATTCCCATGTTTGGCTGCACGGAACCCACCCACTACATGGGATTGGATTTGAATGCCCGTGACATCTTCAGCCGAATCGTCTACGGTGCGCCGAATTCGCTCTCGGTTGGTATCGCCAGTATCACCTTCTCCATTGTCGCTGGGACAATGCTGGGTCTGGTCGCCGGATATGCCAGCGGATGGACGGACAATATCATCATGCGATTGATGGACATCCTGCTTGCATTCCCGTCACTGCTATTGGCAATCGCACTCGTTACAGCCTGGGGTCCAGGGCTGGAAAACACCCTATTAGCAATCGCTATCGTATCGATTCCGACCTATGCACGTTTAAGCCGTGCCAGTGTCCTTTCGATCAAGGAATTGGAATTCGTCACGGCAGAACGATCGCTTGGCGCTCCGCCGATACGCATTTTGTTTCAGCAGATTTTCCCCAACACGCTTACCCCGCTCATTGTTCAGGGGACCCTAGGCATTGGAGGAGCAGTTCTGGAAGCAGCGTCCCTCTCTTTCGTTGGTTTAGGCGCTCAACCCCCTTCACCCGAATGGGGTCAAATGCTCAGTGAGGCCCGCAGTTATCTTTTCCAATCTCCGCATATGGTCTTTTTCCCCGGTCTGGCGATTATGCTGACCGTTCTGGGATTTAACCTGCTGGGCGATGGTCTGCGTGACGCACTTGACCCGCGTTTAAATCGCATCTAAGCACCATGCCGGAATGGGGTACAGGTGTGCCCCATTATCCGGTGATACATTTCATCACCGAATCGAATAATGTGCCATTGGTTGCAATGGATTCGCGACCATAAATAGTCGGTGTGCCTTTCCAATCGGTAAAAGTTCCGCCTGCTTCCTCCATAATCACCTGAAGTGGGCCACAGTCCCATACCTGCATGGCCGCGTCCAGCATAATTTCAGCGCGTCCAGTAGCTACCAGTGCATAACCGTAAGCATCACCCCAGGTACGCTGGATATAAGTTGCGTCAATCAACCGTTCCCATGCAGCCTGTTTGCCATATTTAGCATAACCACCCACCTCACTTGCCAGCAAAACTGCCTGTTTCATGTCGTTCACAGCGGACACCTGACAGCGGCGACCATTCCAGAAACATCCTCCACCCTGAAGTGCGTAAACAGTCTCGTTCAAGGCCGGAAAATGCGCTACACCTACAAGTGGCCTTTTACCATCGGTCAATGCGAGTAAAACAGCGTAAATCGGTACACCCTGTACAAAGGATTTGGTTCCGTCAATCGGGTCAACCGTCCAGGTCAAACCAGATTTTGTCTCTTCATTACCGAATTCTTCACCAATAATGCCGTGATCCGGCCAATAACTTGTGATAAGTTCACGCAGCTTTTGTTCGGACTGTTTATCTGCCATTGTCACGGGGGAGTTATCCGATTTGCGCTCGGCAGTAATCCCCGTCTGAAAATAGCCCAGTGTGATTCGTCCGGCCTGCCATACGGCATCCAGCGCAAATTCGAGATAAGTCGAGAGAGGGGTACCCAAATTAGCCTCCTGAGTTGTTTAGTCAAATAAAGCCATTCCATGATAGCGTTTCTTCAGGATTTGGTACAATCACATCGCTTACAGGTAACACTCTAAAAGGAATTCATACATGAAAATACAGGCCGCCCTGATTACTGAAGTGAACAAGCCGTTTATTGTCGATGAACTCGAACTCGAAGAACCCCGCACTGGCGAAGTTCTGGTCAAAATAGCCGCGAGTGGTGTTTGTCACAGCGATTATCATCTCCTTACAGGTTCGACCAAGCACCCCTTGCCTGTCGTTCCGGGTCATGAAGGCGCAGGCGTAGTCGAAGCGGTTGGCTCAGGCGTGACCCGCGTTCAACCGGGCGATCATGTCACCCTGAACTGGGCACCTGACTGCGGGCAGTGTTTTTACTGCCTGCATGGGAAACCCAATCTTTGCGAAACCTATCTCCAGCCGATCTGGGCAGGCACGATGCTAGATGGAACACCGCGCCTGAAATGGAAAGGTCAGCCTGCCTATCACTTCTGTGGACTCGCTACATTTGGCGAATACGCAGTCGTCCCACAGGAGAGCTGTGTCAAAATCCGCAAAGATGTTCCCCTGACAATAGCCGCGTTGGTCGGTTGTGCGGTCTCGACGGGCGTTGGAGCCGCGATGTATACGGCTGAAGTGCGCCCCGGCGACAGTGTGGTCGTGTTTGGATGTGGAGGCGTTGGCCTGAACATCCTGCAAGGCGCGGTTTTGTGTGGCGCAGAAATCATCATCGCGGTGGACACCAATCCCGTGAAAATGGAACTGGCACGTCAGTTCGGCGCGACACATACCGTACTTGCCAGCGAAGACCCCATCAAAGCCATTCGCGAATGGACAGGCGGACGTGGAACCGAACATGCTTTTGAAGCTGTCGGCATTCCAGCGTTACAGGAACTCGCTTTCAAAGCCACGCGCCGAGGCGGAACACTGACTCTGGCGGGACTTTCCCCAATGGGCACGGGAACCAATTTGCCGGGAGCAATCATTACCCGGCACGAAAAAGTCATCAAAGGCAGTTACTATGGAACTGTTAACGCCAACCGCGATTTCCCGATGTTGATCGACCTATATATGGCGGGAAAACTGAAGCTCGACCAACTGGTTTCGCAGGAATATTCACTCAACCAGATCAACGAAGCCTATGAAGCCATGTTGAGCGGCACTGTGGCGCGTGGAGTGGTGGTGTTTTAATAAAGTTGCCAGTTAGCAGTTTCCAGCTACCAGTTGAAGAGTCGATAATCTACAATCGTCAGTCAACAGTAGGACAACAATAAATATAAACTGCCAAAGGGTTTCCAGTTGCCAGTTATTGCCGTTTCTGCCGCGTTCCCGCCAGGGGAAATTCCCCTCAGTTTTATTGCTGCTGCTGCTTCAGCAAATAGGTTACAAGCGGATTTGCTACTCGCTTCCATGCGCCGCTTGGCAGGTCGGGGAGGGGGTGCGCAGCGCGAGGGAAAATGAAGCTGCTTCAACTTTTATTTTCCTTCAGCCGCGCAGCGTCGCGTTTGATTTCAAGCGGCCTGAACGCCATCCCAAATGTCCACCTGTTGCAGTGCTACCCAAACGCAGGTAGAGCAGCAATAACTGGTGCATGGCGGTGACTGGCGAAAATGTTGGCGTTCAGTCATCCGAATTCCTCCCTCGTAAGATTAGCATCATGAAAAAAGATAGGCGATTGGCGATGACGGCGGCGTTGGCGAATTCCATTTCATGTCGCCTGTGGTACTTCAGAAGCCCAATTGCCATCTATGTCCACCGTTTACTGTGATGCTACCCAAACACAATCCCAAGCCCATTTTAGCACATTTGTTTTATCGCAACGGTTCGAGTCTACAAACTTTCGGACTATTCGCCTTTGAACTGCGGCGGGCGTTTTTGCAGGAAGGCCATAATACCCTCAGCATTATCGGCGGTTTTACCCGCCATATCCTGCAATTCGGCTTCTTTATTGAGGGCTTCTTCCAATGTACTGTGCAGGGCAAAGTTGACAGCCTGCTTGATATAGGCAATGGCTTTGGTGGGCGCAGCAGCATATTCGAGAGCTATTTTGTTCACCGTTTCCATCAGTTGGTCAGCAGGG
>JBGAGR010000082.1:0-26782 GCA_044226645.1 Aggregatilineales bacterium | reverse complement strand
ATCCTGACCGCCGGAACACACGGACTGCGGTATGCACTGCCGAGTTCGACTATCCATATGCACCAGCCTCTGGGCGGGGCACAAGGACAGGTGACGGAGATGATGATTCAGATCAATGAACATATGCGTCTGAAGGAATACCTCAACAATGTTCTGGTGCGTCACACCGGGCAAGATAAAGCCACTATCGAACGCGATACAGATCGTGATACATTCCTGACGGCTCAACAGGCTGTCGAGTACGGGCTGATTGATAATATCCTTGCGCGGGAAAAGCTGTTGACTCCTCCGATGACGGTTCCGCTCCCCAGCGCATCATTGGCGACGCGATGATTGGTTGCCAGTTGCCAGTCTTTTACCATTGATGATGCGGCAAAGTCCATTCTTTTTGCAGCGAAATCAGCAGAAAATGGCGACTGCTTCCCGTGTAGTTGCGGCGGCGGCGTAAAAAAGAGTGCCGCCGCCAACTTTGCCATTTGCGTTTCCAGTTTCCAGCTATTCATTGAAAACGGCTGCCGAAATGCGGCGGCTGCCGGAGGGGTGTGACGGCTGCCAGGGCTGCCATTTTCGCAAACGGCGAAGAATCCTGACCGCGCCATACTCCTTCTCTTATCTGACCCACCATATAATGTGTTGCTCCTTCCAAAATTATCCTGAATAGCGTAGCACGAATGTTCGTTGAAATGGTGAACTTTCGGTATTAATCCGGGTGGCGGAAGGTTCGAGTTTGGTTGGTACAGTGCCGCCAGATGTTAAAACATCCGGCTACCGTATGCGGCGGGAAGCAGGCTGAAGCCCGCTCTGACCCGCCTTAAATGCTACAACAAACCGCTTCTACAGCGTTAAATGGTTGTTTGGTGGTAGACGTTCACAGCGTGGCTTTCTACGGCGGACGCGATGTAACGTGTTCCTACATTAGAGGGGAAGCAATCAGTATAAAACCGGATAAAATATTAGTCACCGTTTTCCTTGATATTTGACTTTCGCCATTTCCATCTGTAAGTTACACTCCTCGCCCCAACGGAGGAGACCAGATGGCAACATTACTCGCTAAAAATATTCACACTCTGATGACAATGGATTCTGCGCGCCGGGAACTACACGATGCGGCTGTTTTTGTGCGCGATGGGGTGATTGAGGCAGTCGGCACACTGGCGGAAATGCCTGCTCAAACGGCTGACGAGGTGCTGGATTTTTCGCGGCATATCGTTCTGCCGGGGTTAGTCAATACGCATCATCATATGTACCAGAGTTTGACACGGGTTCTGGCGCAGGATGATGAATTATTCGGCTGGCTGAAAACGCTGTATCCGATCTGGAGCCGATTGACCGGGGAAGCGGTGTATGTATCGGCGAAAGTGGCGATGGCGGAATTGATGCTGTCGGGCTGCACGACTTCCAGCGACCATCTGTATATTTACCCTAATGATGTGAAGCTGGATGACGAGATTCGGGCGGCACAGGAAATTGGTATCCGCTTCCATGCCGCGCGGGGGTCGATGAGTCTTGGGGAGAGCAAAGGCGGCTTGCCACCGGATCGCGTGGTTGAAGATGAAGCGGCAATTTTGCGGGATACACAGCGCGTGATTGAGCAATATCATGATGCGAAGCGTTATGCCATGCTGCGGGTAGTGGTCGCGCCATGTTCGCCTTTCAGCGTGACGCACGATCTGATGCGTGAGGCGGCGGCATTAGCGCGGAGTTATGGTGTCAGCCTGCATACCCATCTGGCAGAAAATGAGAATGATATAGCCTATAGTCTGGAAAAGTTCGGTTATCGTCCGGGCGATTATGTACAGGATGTGGGCTGGGTGGGAGACGATGTGTGGCACGCCCACTGCGTCAAGCTCGATGAGCAGGAAATTGGCCTGTTCGCGCATACGCATACGGGGGTTTGTCACTGTCCGTCATCGAACATGCGGCTGGCATCGGGGATTGCGCCGATTCGCAAGATGCTGGATGCACGGGTGAAAGTCGGGCTGGGTGTGGATGGATCGGCCTCGAATGATGCCGGACATTTGCTGAATGAGACACGTCAAGCGATGCTGCTGCAACGGGTAGGTGGCAATCCAGCAGCACTTTCTGCCCGTGAAGCGCTGGAAATCGCGACACTGGGTGGAGCTTCTGTGCTGAACCGCGATGATATTGGGGCAGTTGCGCCGGGGATGGCAGCGGATTTTATCGCGTTTGACCTCGATACGATTGGATTCGCGGGGGCGCTGCATGACCCGGTGGCGGCACTGGTATTTTGTGCTTCGCCGCAGGTGGATGTTTCGGTTATCAATGGGCGTGTCGTGGTGAAAGATGGTCAACTGCTGACAATTGATGTGCCGGTGGTGGTTGAGCAGCATAATCGGCTGTCGCGTCAGCTTATTAACGGTGAGTAGCATGGCGAAACCATCATTCCTACGCCTCGGTGTTCAGAGCGTTATCGTGGATGACGATGAACGGGTGCTGATTTCGCGGCGGGGCGATCTGAATATCTGGAATCTGCCTGGAGGGCGGGTTGATTTGGGAGAGACACTCTATGAGGCAGCAGTCCGTGAAGTGCGTGAGGAAACCGGGCTTGTAGTGCATCTGGAACGAGCGGTAGGGCTTTATTATCTGCAAGGCTGGAATCGATTGAATGTGCTCTACGCGGGATGGCCGTTGCAGGGCGAACTAGAGGAACAGACAGCGGAAACCAAAGCGAATCGATTTTTCGAGCCAGATGAACTGCCGGAAATGTTGTGGGAAATCACGGTGCGGGATGCGTTAGCTGAAACACGCCATATGCCGCGTGTCATTGAAACGCCAGCGGAAGAATTAGCGCAGGTAAAGCAGCAGTTACGTTGGCGCTGGGTGAAAAATTTAATAAGTGGTCGGCCTGAGCCGCGCTTCCCGCGATTTGATGTGCAGGCAGTAGGGTTGGTGTGGGATGACAGCCATCAACGGGTGCTGACATTTCCGACAGAGTATGGGCGGGTTTTGCCGCGCGCGACATGCGATGGACAGGCCGCGCCCTGGTTACAACTGGCGGCGTTGATCCAGCGTGAGGCAGAATTGGATGTCACATTTCGCTGGGTCGGATTGTGGCAGGATACCGTTCTGGATAAACTCGAACTGGTTTTTGCCATGACGGTTGAGGAAGTGGAATTACCGGACGAGGCGGAATGGTCGGTGACACGGAATGCGGCTCTGCATGGACGTGACGCGGTGTATGTCGAGCAGGTAAAGTCGACTTATTACCGTGACCCGGTGTGGACACTGGTGGATGAAGAAAGATTGCAGCAGAATGAAACGATTGTGATGGGGAAGAGTAGTTAAAATTTGTTTATTCATTAGTCGTGTTCATTTCGGATATAAGGGAGAAACATCGATGACACTGGTAGATCGATTGGCGACTGCTCGTGGGGATGTGCCTGCGGATTTGGTGCTGCGGAATGCGCAGTTGGTGAATGTGTGGACGGGCGAAATGTACCCGACGGATATTATCATTCAGGGTTCGCGGATTGTAGCGCTGGGGCAGGGGTACAGTGCCAAACAGGAAATTGATCTCAAGGGGCGGTATGTGTGCCCCGGTTTTATTGATGCGCATGTGCATATCGAGAGCAGTTTGTGTACGCCGCCGGAATTCGCCCGGGCTGTACTGGCGCATGGAATTACGACTGTCGTGACCGACCCGCATGAGATTGCGAATGTGTTGGGGTTGGAGGGAATTCGCTTCATGCTGGAACGCGCCAAGCATGGGCCGCTCAATATGTATGTGATGGCTTCAAGCTGCGTCCCGGCGACGCATATGGAAACGAGTGGGGCGCGTCTGGAAGCGGAAGACCTCGAACCGCTGCTCAGCCATGACTGGGTGTTGGGGCTGGCGGAGGTGATGAATTATCCGGGTGTGGTACATGGTGATGAGGGGATGGTCGATAAGCTCACGCTGTTTCAAAACAAAGTGCTGGATGGTCACTGTCCGGCGCTGAAGGGGAAGGAACTGAATGCCTACGTGAGCGCCGGGATTCAGAGTGAACACGAATGTACGACTGTGGCGGAAGCATTGGAAAAACTGCGGCTCGGTCTGACGATTTTCATCCGTGAAGGGACGACGACGCGCAATCTGCGTCCGCTGCTGCCACTGGTGACGAAGGAAAATCATACGCGGCTGTGCTTCTGCACGGATGATCGCCAGCCGATCAGCCTGATGGATGAAGGCTCAATTGATTTCATGGTGCGTACCGCTATTGCCGAAGGTGTTGACCCGGTGATGGCGATTCGTATGGGAACATTGAACACGGCTCAATACTTCCGTTTGCATGATTATGGGGTGATCGCGCCGGGAAAAATGGCAGATATGGTCGTGTTTTCGGATTTGCAGAACATCCACGCGGAAATGGTGTTCCGGGGCGGGCAGTTGGTGGCACAGGACGGCAAAGTGCTGGTGGATAAAGCGCCGCTGCGTTCGATTGATCTGCGCGGGTCGATGAATGTCGATATGGATAACCTCGATTTTAGTATCGAGGATGCGCGGATTGTGGACGGGGAAGCGGTTGTTGATCTGGAACGCGACATCCTGAAAATGGCAGTGGTCGAGCGGCATCGTGCCAGCGGGAACATTGGCAAGGGGTTTATTAAGGGTTTCGGGATGAAACGAGGCGCGATTGCTGGAACAGTGGCGCATGATCATCATAATCTGGTGGTTATCGGCGCAGATGATGAGAATATGCGTCGGGCGGTTCATGCGGTGGTCGAGATGGGCGGCGGATTAGTGGCTGTGGACGGTGAGCGAGTGCTAGGACGTTTGCCGCTCCCAGTGGCGGGGCTGATGACGGAAGCGCCGCTAGAACAGGTGCGCCGGGAATATGATGCGCTGATCGCAAAATCGCACGAATTGGGGGCGACGATGCCTGATCCGTTTATGGCGATGAGCTTCATGGCGCTGGAAGTGATTCCCAAGCTGAAGCTGACCGATGTAGGGCTTGTGGATGTTGAACAATTCAAAATCGTGGACTTGTTTGTTGACTAGTCTATGAGTCAAAATAGAAGACACTAACACTTGAACAGGGGTTATATGACCCCTGTTTTCGACTGATAAGGATTTCATGATGAGTATAAATCAAGCGACTATTGATGCGATTAAGTCCCGCGTAACGGCACAGCGCGAGGACATCATCACCTTTTTGAAGGAGCTGTGCGCGATTCCGAGCTACGACAGCCAGATTCGCGCGGTGGGTGAACGTGCCGAAGCGGAAATGAAGAAGCTCGGCTTCGACGAAGTGTGGTGGGATCGGATGGGCAATATTGTCGGGAAGATTGGAAATGGCCCGACCAAGCTGCTCTATGACAGCCATATCGATACCGTCGGAATCGGTGCGCCGGAAGAATGGGAGTGGGACCCGTTTACCGGAAAAGTTGAAGATGGCGTGTTTTTCGCGCGGGGAGCCTGTGATGAGAAGGGCAGCACGCCGGGGATGATCTACGGATTGGCGCTGGCGAAGGAACTCGGTCTGCTGGAAGGCGTGACGGGCTATTACTTCGGGAATATGGAAGAATGGAACGACGGAATCGCTCCGAACGCGCTGGTTGAAGTGGAAGGTCTGCGCCCGGATTTCGTCGTGATTGGTGAGCCGACCAGGATGCAGGTTTACCGGGGACACAAGGGACGTGTAGAAATGCAGGTTCTGGCACGAGGGAAAAGCGCTCATGCTGCCAGCAATTTCCTCGGTGATAATGCGATTTACAAGCTGCTGCCCATCATCGATAAGTTGAGCAAGATTGAGCCGGAATTGGGTGATGACCCATTCCTCGGACACGGGCGATTGACCGTGACCGATATGCACGTCAAGACACCGAGTATCAACGCGGTTCCGAATGAGGCGCTGATTTATATTGATCGACGCATCACTTTTGGCGAGGAGCCGCAAGCCGAACTGGAACGCATCAAGCGTGTGGTGGGCGAACGTTCCGATATTGAAGCTTCGATTCTGATTTACGATACACCCAGTTACACCGGCTTTGTTTACCCACTCGATAAAATTTACCCTGCGTGGGCGCTGCCGGAAGATAACGCTTATGTGCAGGCCGGGGTGAAAGCCGGCGAACTGCTGTGGGGCGAACCGCTCCCGACAGGGAAGTGGGACTTCTCCACCAACGGGACGTACTGGGCAGGAAAAGCCGGGATTCCGAGCATCGGATACGGGCCGGGGAACGAAATCCATGCACATACGGTGCTGGATCAGGTTCCGCTGGATGATGTGGTGAAGGCGACGGAGTGGTACGCGCTGCTGCCAGGATTACTGCCGAAATAAGCGTTCTTTGCGCTGGATTGCGGGGCGCTCCCTCAATGATTGCGATTGCCGCGATTGCGGAGTCCATTCCGCAATGCGACCCCCCCGACTTTCCGTTTTTGCCGCCGGAAGGGGAGGGGGTGGCGGCGGCAAATAGTCGCTGGATTTTGCCGCCGCTGGCAATAATTGATTTTGGACGACCCAGAGGGCGCAACATGTTGCGCCCCTACAATTACTATAGCACGGATTTTCTAAGATAGTGGTTCGAATCCACTAACTTTGAGGTGTAGGTAGATAATGTTAATGATAACGGGGCGGTTTGCGATTAATCCACAGGCGCGAGGTGCGTTTCTGGTATTTGCCAAAGGGATGGTGGAACGGCAGCAACGGCAGCCGGGATGCCTGAGTTTCGGGATTTATGAGGACGTGACACGGATTAACAGCTTTCTGATGGTGGAACAGTGGGAGAGTTACGAGGCGTTTAACCGTTTCGGCATGACGGATGTGTTTGAACATGATGAAGATACGCTGAACGGGTTTATCCTCGGAGAGCCGAGTTACGATGAATACGAGTTCGGTATACCGCCGGGGATGAATTGATTGATAGTGATTAGTTATTAGCCGTTAGTTGTTAGTAAAATCCTCATCCTCGGTACATATTCAGACATGACGAGGGGAAAAGGCTAATGGCCTAAGGGGAAATGATGAATCTGATTTATGTGATGCGGCATGGTCAGAGTGTTGTGAATGTGGAACGGCGGCTGACCTGTCGTAAACTGGAAGGTGATCTGACCGATCTGGGACGCGAGCAGGCGGCAAAAGCGGCGGTATGGCTGGGCGACAAAGGGATTACCTCAATTTACGCCAGTCCGTTCCACCGGGCGCAACAGACAGCAGAAATTATTGGCAGACAGTTGGGATTGACTCCAGCCAGCACTGATGGTCTGCGCGAGATGGACTGCGGTGATTTCGAGGGGCGAACTGACGATGAAGCCTGGGAAGAATTCGGGCTGGTCTTCAAGGGATGGATGGAAGGCGATAAACGGGCGACATATCCGGGCGGCGAGAGTTATCAGCAGGGATTTATGCGCTACAGCAGCGTTCTGAGTCAGATGCAGCGTCATGAAACGCCGCTATTGGTGACGCACGGCGGGATTACGATTTCGGTGCTGCCGTATTTGTGTGTGAATGCAGCGGCTTTGCAAGGGGACAGGGATATTCATAACACCGGATTCGTGGTGCTGGAGCCCTATGATGTTGGGCGGTATATCTGCCGTTCGTGGAATTTGGTAGAGCATTTGGGGTAGTTATTGGTTGTTGGTTGTTAGTTGTTAGTAAAACCCTCACCCCCAACCCCTCTCCCTCAGGGCGAGGGGAGAAGCTACGCAGAGGTGAGATACAGAATTAACCGGGGTAGTTAGTTTTCAGGGTGCGGAGAAGGGAATATGACCTCAAGGCAGCCTGTTGTGGATTGTTATTTAATGCATGAAGGAGAAATATCACCATGCAAACGGATTTAAGAGGCCGTGACCTCATTACAGAGCAAGAATGGACGCGCGAGGAAATTGACACGCTGCTGGATGTGGCGTGGGACTTGAAGCGCAAACGGGCATTGGGCGAACCCCATGCGCTGCTGCGCGACAAGGTACTGGCGATGCTGTTTTTCTTCACCAGCACACGCACCCGCGTGAGTTTTGAGGCGGGGATGGCGCAATTGGGCGGTCATGCGCAGTTCATCGACAGCGAAACGACGCAGATTTCGCACGGTGACACGGCAATGGAAATCGGGCAGATTATCGGACGTTATACCGACGGAATCGCGATTCGGCAGTGTGACTGGAATTTCGGCAACAAGTACATCCGCGAAGTGGCAAAGGCCAGCCGCGTCCCGGTGCTGAATATGCAGTGCGATGTGTATCACCCGTTCCAAATTCTGGCTGACCTGATGACGATTCAGGAGAAGTTCGGGCGTGATCTACGCGGCAAGACGATTGACGTGAGCTATGCCTATGCATCGAGCTATCAGAAGCCGCTCTCGGTTCCGCAAAGTCTGATTCTGCTGATGACCCGCTATGGGATGAATGTGCGGCTGGTGCATCCGCCGGAATTCGCGCTGATGCCGGATATTGTGCAGCAGGCGAAGGATAACACCAAGCAGAGCGGCGGTTCGTTCGAGATGATGGACGATTTTGATGCCGGGTTCAAGGGGGCGGACATCGTTTATGCCAAGAGCTGGGGCTGCTGGATGACCACCGAGGACAAGGAAGAATCGTCGAAGATTGGCAAGAAATACACGGGCTGGATTACCGACGAGCAGCGTATGGCGACGGCGAACCGGGATGCCATTTATATGCACTGCCTCCCGGCTGATCGCAATATCGAAGTGACCGATGGTGTGATCGAAGGGCCGCAGAGCGTGGTTTATGACGAGGCGGAGAACCGTCTACATGTGCAGAAAGCTGCGATGGCATTGACGATGCGGTAGGATACCCCTATCCCCCCAACCCCCTTTCCCCACACGCTTCGCGGTAGAGAAAGGGGGAGTCATGTGGAGAATGGGCGACTGAGTTTTAGGAAGAATGTTGAATGCTTGAGGGATTGGATAAGGTCGATTGGGCTAAACTGGAGCATTTTCATAAGCCTGCAACAGATGTACCTGAAATTATCCGCAGGTTGGCAGAGGGTGATATAGGCGCGATAAGAGATTTGTTTGATGATGATCTTCCTCCGGGATATTTCATTGATGGTGTGACACCATTCATTATCCCGTTTATGCTGGAAATCCTTGCGGACGGGAAGGAATCTTTCAAAGGGGCATTGCTAGATACGCTCAATAGGCTCGTTTACGCCTGTAAGTTTGGACTATCGCAAGATGCCCAATACGAATGGGAAGTTCCACGCTTTGCGTATGCCAAGCGGTGTATTGCTACATATGAAGAGATAGCGAAAGGTACACCCCTTTACCAGCACAATCTGGCAAATCACCCAGAACGACGCGCAAAATACGAGGCGGCTGATATGCTGTCCAATTTTGATGATGACGGAGTGAAAATCGCCGATTATTTCTGTGAGCGCATTAAAAAGGAGGTGGATGACACTGTAATCGCCTCACTCCTGTATAACATGGGCAAATTAATTACTACTTCTGTTCAATTAAGCGGCGAGAATGTTTATGATAGAAAGAAATACCTACAGTTTCTCTACGAATTGATAGAAGGAAATCGAAGCACCATTGTTAATGTTGGCGCTGCTCTTTGTGCGATTCACATTGCGAGAAGGAACGTTGGATTTCATATTGGTAATTTGCCACCTTTTGTAATACAAACCCTGGAACGAGAGTTGCTACGATTGGCGGGAAAGGGTGAAGAACTGGAGGTGTTTATGGTTCCTGTCTATTCAAAAGAGCGCATCGCATCGCATTTAGCGAGGGTTTCTGTCGATACGTTATTAGTATTTTTGGAAACACAAGAGAATCGACTTGATGCCATCAACGCACACCTAATAATTCGTGAGCTACTCGATATTCGTATACGCCGAATGGATCGGACAGGAGACTTCTTTGGATATGAGCCTCAAGATCAGAATATTGCCTTTTGGTCTCCCATTAAACCGGTACCGCTAGGACATTTCTATACGGAAAATAACTTAAGAATTAAGCTATTCTACTTGGGCGGTGACGCGAAAAAGGTTCTTGAGTTTTTAGTTGATTACAATAAATTTTGGGAACTTCCGACGAATTTATTATCGTTCTTTTATGGCTTGCCCGATTCGCGTGAGGAACTACGCAAGCTCATTGCTGAAAGCTAAAGGCTACTTTTATGACTGGAAAACTGGCTACCATCGCCATTGGTGGAAATTCGCTGATTACCGACCCGAAAAAACCGGATGTGGTGCATCAATGGGAAGCGGTGCGGGAAACGTGCAATCATATCGCGGAAATGATTGCCGAGGGGTGGAATGTCATCATCACGCATGGCAATGGGCCGCAGGTGGGGTTTATTCTACGCCGCGCGGAAATCGCCTCGAAAGCGGGGATTCATGATGTGCCGCTGGATTTGATCGTGGCGGATACGCAGGGCAGTATCGGTTATATGCTGCAACAGGCGTTGGATAATGCGCTGCGGAAACTGGGGATAAACCGCACGGTGCTGACGGTGGTCACTCAGGTGCGGGTTGATCCGAATGACCCGGCGTTTCAGAATCCGAATAAGCCGATTGGCGGATTCATGACCGAGGAAGAAGCCCATAAGTATGAGGCTGAGGGTTGGAATGTGGTGGAGGATGCGGGGCGCGGCTGGCGGCGGGTGGTTGCGTCTCCTAAGCCGCTGGCGATTCAGGAATTGAATGCGATTCGGGCGCTGGTGAACAATGATTATGTGCTGATCGCGGCGGGTGGTGGTGGTGTCCCGGTGGTGCGGAATAATCGTGGTGAACTGCGTGGGACGTATGCGGTGATTGACAAAGATCGTGCCAGCAGTTTGCTTGCCCAGACGATGCGCGCGGATTTGTTTATCATCTCGACAGGTGTGGAAAAAGTCGCGCTGAATTTTAATAAGCCGGAACAGCGAATGCTCGACCAGATGACGCTGGCAGAAGCAGAGCAGTATATGGCAGAGGGTCATTTCGCTGCCGGGAGTATGCTGCCGAAAATCGAAGCGGCAGTGGACTTCGTGAAAAATGGCGGCCCGATGGCGATTATCACCGATCCGCCGAATCTGGTGCGCGGGCTGCGGGGCGAAACAGGTACGCGGATTGTGCCGGGATAAAAATTGAACCACCGAGAATCCGAGAACACCGAGAGAAGATATGTATAATCACGCGCCGGAAGGCTATGAGTGCCATTTTTGCCGCCTTATCAATGGTTTCGATAATGAGGGCTGGAACACGCAATCGGATATTTTCTGGCGGACAGAGCATATCACTGCGCTGGTGAATGTGCGTTGGTGGGTGGGAACACCGGGACATGTGTTGGTGCTGCCGAATCAACACATCGAAAATATTTATGATCTGACACCCGATATTGCGGTACATGTTCACGAGGCGGCGCGGCAGATTGCGATTGCGTTCAAGCAGGTTTATGGGGCTGATGGTACTTCAACACGGCAGCATAATGAACCTGCGGGGTATCAGGAAGTATTTCACTACCATTTGCATGTTTTCCCACGTTATCATGGCGATAAACTGTATGAACGGCATAATGAACATCGGCTCACAACGTGCGAAGAGCGGTTGCCGTATGCGGAAAAATTAAGAGAATATTTTAGAAAGATGAATTGATCCCCCGAGGGATATATGGAGTTTAAATTCAGTGTCTTTGCTGATTATTTCCAATTTTATCTGGAGGATGAGGCAAAGTCCGACAAAAGCGATGATGATTTGGATGCTCTCTGGTCTCAAGAAAACGTAGCTAATATGCTAGGGATTGGGAATGGATTTATCGCCATTGGAACAGCGCGAAATATGATGGTACCGGTTGTGGTTGATGTGCGTAATATTCCACCTGGCAAAGCTGAGGAAAAACGGCTATTTGAGGCAGCCGACCAAGTGACAGAAGCGAGTCTTGAAGTTACTTCGGGGCGTATCGTTGTGATTGGCTGTACTGAGTATTATCCCGATGCCCCACGAATTGATGTGAATTCCGGTTGGTATCAAGTACGAATTTTTTATAATGATTTGGATACCCTTAGCAAAGATGGACTTGAGGGTGATGATAGTTATCACATTATGATTTATCCCGGTTCGCATATTGAGCCGAAAGTATTAAAGAGACGAAAATGACGTTAGATTTTTCGCTGCGTTGTCCGATTTGTGGGCAGAATTATCAGGTTGAGGAAGTGCAATATACCTGTCCGACATGTGGTGTCGTGGGGACGTTGGATGTACTGTACAATTACGGGGCATTGAAGGCGCAACTCGACCGTGATGCACTGCGTAATCAGAGTGAGCAGTCGATGTGGCGATATAAGACGCTGCTGCCGATTGGCGGGGATGCGATTGTGCCTCCACTGCGGGTGGGAATGACACCGCTGTATGACTCGAAGCGGTTGGCGGAAAATTTGGGTGTGCGTCAGGCGTGGGTGAAGGATGATGGGCAGAATCCCACCGGGTCGCTGAAAGACCGCGCCAGCGCGATGGTGGTGGCACGAGCGATGGAGCAGGGGATTAAGACCGTCAGCACTGCCAGCACAGGCAATGCAGCGGCGGCATTATCGGGGATTGGTGCATCGGTGGGGATGAACATCATCATCTTTGTCCCGGCGACTGCACCAGAAGCCAAAATCGCTCAGTTATTGGTGTATGGCGCGACGGTGCTGCTGGTGGAAGATACTTATGATGTGGCGTTCGATCTGTGTTACCAGATGTGTACCCAAGAAGGCTGGTACTGTCGCAATACGGCGATGAATCCCTACACCACCGAGGGCAAGAAAACGGTGGCGTATGAGATCGCCGAGCAGTTGAACTGGCAAGTGCCGGATGTGGTGGTGGTCAGCGTCGGTGATGGGAATATCATCGCGGGGGTGTATAAGGGTTTTTATGACCTGTATCAACTGGGCTGGATAGAGCGGATTCCACGCCTGATCGGTGTACAATCGGATCAGAGCATGGCGCTTGTCCATGCCTGGGAGCATAACCTTTCAGCCGTGGATATGCAGCCGATGCCAGCCGATACGATTGCCGACAGCATTTCCGCTGGTGTGCCGCGTGACCGGGCGAAGGCGCTGCGAGCGGTGCGGGAAACGAAGGGCGCGTTTATCGCTGTGCCGGATAGCGAAATCATCGCGGCGATTCCTCCATTAGCGCGGTTGACAGGTGTTTTCGCCGAACCTGCGGCGGCAGCAGTTTACGCTGGAACAAAACGTGCTGTACAATCAAAGTTAATTGATGGTGAGGAATCGGTTGTGCTGCTCTCGACTGGTAACGGGTTAAAGGATGTCAAACGCGCCCAACAATCGGTTGCTCAAGGGCTGCGAGTACAGCCGACTATTGAATCAATACGACAAGCTTTGCGGATTTGAGAGGATACATGGCGAACAGACCACGCTACTCAATAGTAGCGCCGATTTATAACGAAGAAGGCAATATCCAGAAATTATATGACCGCATTACAGCGGTCATGGATTCGACGGGCGAGACATGGGAACTGGTGACGGTCAATGACGGCAGCCGTGACCGTTCAGCGGAAATGCTGGAAGAACTCTCGAAAAAAGATCATCGGGTGAAGATGGTCAACTTCGCGCGGAATTTTGGTCATCAACTGGCAGTAACCGCCGGATTGCATCACACCTCCGGCGACGCAGTGGTGATTATCGATGCGGATTTGCAAGACCCGCCGGAATTGATTCTGGAAATGATCGAACGCTGGAAGGCGGGGTATCAGGTGGTGTACGCGGTGCGGCAGGAACGTAAGGGCGAAAGCTGGTTCAAGTTGTTTACTGCCAAGCTGTTCTACCGTCTGATTGACCGTCTGACCGACGTGAATATCCCGCTGGATACAGGCGATTTCCGGTTGATGGATCGGAAAGTGGTGGATGCGCTGAATTCGATGCCGGAGCATAACCGTTTTATCCGAGGATTGACCAGTTGGATTGGCTTCAAGCAGACGGGTGTGACGTATGTCCGTGAAGCGCGTGAGTGGGGCGAAACCAAGTATCCGCTGAAGAAGATGGTTAAGTTCGCGATGGATGCGGTGACGGGCTTTTCCTACTTTCCGCTGCAAATCATGATCTATGTGAGCTTCGTTCTGGGTGTATTGGCGATTTTAGCGATACCGATTATTGCTATTCTGCGCCTTATTCTGGGCTTCCAGTTTCTTGGGGGACAGGTGACGAATATCGTTCTGCTGCTGATTGTCGGTTCATTCCAGTTGTTCTTCCTGTTCGTGATGGGACAATATGTCGCGCGTATTTATGATGAAACGCGCGGACGACCTTTGTATATCGTTGCTGACAAAGTGG
Organism: Aggregatilineales bacterium; assembly: GCA_044226645.1. Lineage (GTDB taxonomy): Bacteria > Chloroflexota > Anaerolineae > Aggregatilineales > Phototrophicaceae > CFX2. Next base: position 12,567 of record JBGAGR010000082.1, on the reverse strand, counting down.
GCTTCGATGAACAAGGTGAGTCAGAAGCCGAGCAGAAAACGCCCGAAATGACCGCATAACCATACAATCAAGTAAGGGGGCAGTGCTATGCCAGATGACGAACGGGACGCGCTTCACCGGGTGCAGGAATACCGCAAAGTCGTTCTGCTTTACGAAGCACTGGATAAACAGATTGATGATCTGATTATGACCTACGGGGGCTTTATGGAAAAGATGCCTCCTGAGGCATTAGCGCGTTATCGCGAACTGGCACGCCGGCGCGATGATGTGCAAAATGATATGCGCGCGCTGGAACTCGAATTACAAATTGACGATGAATAGGGACAAGCTGAGAATCTGACTCTTTGGGATGGAATCCTCCTCTAACCCCTCCCCCAGCCCCTCCCCACCGGAGTACCGCTGGAGAGGGGAGTAAAAATTGTGCGTGAAATTCCTCTGCAAGAGCCACAAGAGATAAAATTTAATGGCTAAAGTCCCCTAAAAAATGGAGTAAGAAATTGATTACCGGTCCAACTTTTGAAGAAATGCTGCATCCGCAGACGATTGCGCCTGATATTCGTAAAAAGGCATTGGAGGCACGAATAACTGATCCCCTTGACCCGATAAATTTATTCAATATCACCTGGCGCGATGGCAATAATCAAATCTATCATGTGGTACTGCCGCCTGAACTGACAGGCGTGGATGCCAATATTGTCGTCATATACGGCAAGGAATTTCCATCGGGAAGCCATAAGGTTGGAGCGGCGTATTCGGTACTGCTGGAAAAAGAACTCTTCGGGGAAGTTGACCCGCAAAAGCATTCGCTGGTGTGGCCTTCGACAGGCAATTATGGTATCGGTGGGGCATGGGTCGGCTGCCGGATGGGCTGTGAAAGCCTGGTGGTGTTGCCTGCCGGGATGAGTCAGGAACGCTTTGACCGCATTCTGAGCTATGGCGCGGAAGTTATTCGTACACCCGGCTCGGAAAGTAATGTCAAGGAAATTTATGACGAGACACACCGGTTACGCGCCAGTGACCCGAATATCCGCATCCTGAATCAGTTTGAGGTGATGGGGAATTATCGCTTCCATTACCATGTGACGGGTAACACACTGGTCGAACTGGCGGCAGAATTGAAGGATAGAGGTATCGGCAGTGGGAAAATCTCGGCTTATGTGTCCGCAATGGGCAGCGCCGGGACGATTGCGGCAGGGGATCGACTGAAACAGGTCTGGCCTGACCATAAAATCGTGGGATTAGAACCGATTCAGTGTCCGACGCTGTATAACAACGGCTATGGCGTTCATGACATTCAGGGCATTGGCGATAAGCATGTGACGTGGATTCATAATGTCATGAATATGGATGCGCTGATGTGCATTGATGACATTGAGTGCAAGAAGGGTTTACAGGTTTTCGCGGAAGAAGCCGGACGCGCGACACTGGTCAACCGTTATGGTATTGATGCCGATTTTGTCGAACGGTTGGGGACTTTGTTCGGCATTAGCGGGATTTGCAACATCCTGGGTGCGATCAAGACGGCGAAATATTACCATATGGGCAAAGATGATGTAATTATTGCGGTTGCGACAGATGCGCTGGATCGGTATCATTCGGTTATGAAAGATATGGCGGATACCTATGGCGCGTTAGACGAGGCAGCGGCAGTGGGGCGGGTGGAAAGCATTTTCAAAGGAATGCGCACCGATTGGATTATGGCCGGAACGCCGGAAGCGCGAGAACGCTGGCATAATCTGAAATACTACACCTGGGTCGAACAGCAGGGAAAAACAGTTGAAGAACTGGATGCTCAGCGTGATCCGGCGTGGTGGGTAGCGCATCAGCAAAAAGTGCAGGAGATTGATGCTCGTCTGATGGTGGCGCGCCGGGAAGAAGCCGGTTAGCGTGGTAGATGTTTCCAGAAGATCGTGTATTGGTCGGGGTTATCAATCGAAAGCGCGATTTGGACACTGCTCGGACAGAGGGATGGTATCGCATCCCTCAAAAGCAAATGCCGAACGGCATTAATGCCGAGTATATTGCTTTTTTTCTGAGCCGCGCATTTAAAGAGCGCAATGGTGGCATTTACTATTACGCCGAACGTACCGGGCTGGAACTGGCCTATCGCAAGGACTTACTGCCGAAGGAAGCCGATCATCCGCGTGCTGAACAGGTCTATTACAAGGTGCAATTAAGCGGGTTGATTGAGAAAAATCCGCCCGTGCTCAACCCCACACGGCGGACAATTGGCTTTATCTACACGACGTGGGATCGCTTCGTTCAGGCGCAGCAGATCAGTGATTTGTACAGCAAGGCGGATTACTTCGTTGACCGGATTTATCATGCGCTGCGCAACCGGGGTATTTACCCGGATCGTACCTGGTCGGCGGAATATCGTACCCATACAGCACCGCAACTGCGCATTCTGTGTCAAAGAGGGCTTTTGACGGCTTCCACCGAACCCGACGATGATGATGAGTTTTTCCTCGACAGCGAACACACAGAAGATGCTATACTTGCCGGAATTCTGGCGGCCATTGCGCGGCAGGGCGGCCCGGTGATGATTCGCGTTCCACTCGGTTAATACAATTCCAATGGAAATTGACTATGCTGATTTTTAATGCCACGCTGGTGACGTGGGGAGAACCCAACCGCATTCTGACCGATCATGCCCTGTATATACAGGATGGTGTGATTCAATTGATTGGCACGAGCGCTGACCTGAAAGCGCGTTATCCGCTTGAAGAACGGCTGGATGCGCGCGGTCAGTTGGTGATGCCGGGAAATATCTGTGCTCACACCCATTTTTATGGAGCGTATGCCCGAGGGATGGCGATTCCGGGTGATCCGCCAGAGAATTTCCCACAAATTCTGAAGCGCCTGTGGTGGCCTCTGGACAAAGCGCTGGATAAAGATTCTGTGCGGATGAGTGCATTGGTTTCGCTGGTAGATGCGGTAAAGCATGGCACGACGACGCTGATTGACCACCATGCCAGCCCGAATTTCATCGAAGGCAGTCTGGATGTGATTGCGGATGTGGTCGATTGGGCGGGATTACGGGCGGTGCTGTGTTATGAAGTTACTGACCGCGATGGTGAGGCCAAAATGCAGGCCGGGATCGCGGAAAATGTCCGTTTCATGCAGGACAACGAACATCCGCTCATTGCAGGGACATTCGGACTTCACGCTAGTCTGACGCTGGATGAAAATGCTTTACGCGCCTGTGCCGATGCGGTTCCCGGTGATGGCGGATTTCATGTGCATGTGGCGGAACATGAGGCCGATGAAGAAGACAGCCTGCGGCGGAGCGGCAAGCGTGTGGTGCAGCGGTTGGATGATTATGGAATCTGGCGAGATAAGACCATCGCGGCACACTGCGTCCATATAAACGATGCCGAACGCCAGCTATTGCAGGATAGAGGCGTTTGGGTGAGTCACCAGCCGCGCTCGAACATGAATAACGCGGTAGGGGCAATGCAGTTCGATGAGATGATGGTAGCCGGGATGAATATCTGTCTGGGGAATGACGGCTTCAGCAACAATATGTGGGCGGAATGGAAAGCGGCTTACTTTTTGCATAAAGTCGTCAGCCGTGATCCGCGCAAGGCGAATGGCGCGGACGTGATTAAAGCGGGTGTTTATAATAATGCGCGGCTGGTCGAGCGATTTTTCCCCGACACGAAATTAGGGGAACTGCGTGTGGGCGCGGCAGCGGACATCATTTTTGTAGATTATCATCCGTTTACGCCGCTGACTGAGGGTAACACCCCCTGGCATATCCTGTTCGGGTTCGAGTCGTCGATGGTGACAACGACGATTGTCGCCGGGAATGTATTGATGCGTGACCGTCAGTTACTTACGCTGGATGAAGCTGATATAGCAAGGGAAGCATTGGCCTTAGCGCCGAAGGTCTGGGGGCGCTACAATGCCAATGCTGCGAAACTTTAAATGCGATTTCGGGGGATAGTGAGTCTCCTTTTTAACGAACGATAGGGATTTTGCGATGACGGATGCAAACGTAAAAATTGCGGTTTTAGGCGGAACAGGAAAAGAAGGTTCTGGTCTGGCGATGCGCTGGGCTATGAAGGGCTATGATGTCGTCATTGGATCACGCGATGCGGCGAAAGCAATTGCCCGCGCTGCTGAACTGAACGCGCAGATGGGCGGCGATTATCTGACTGGAATGGGAAATGCTGAGGCTGCCGTATGGTCGGATGTCGCCGTGCTGAGCGTGCCATATCCAGCACATCAGGCAACATTGTCCGGTTTGAAAGAGCAGTTGAGCGGCAAAATCATGATTGACCTGACCGTTCCGTTGCAGCCCCCGAAAGTGCGTACCGTTTTTTTGCCGGAAGGAAAAGCAGCGGCGCTGGAAGCACAGGCGATTTTGGGCGAATCCGTGAAAGTCGTCGCGGCGTTCCAAAATGTGAGTTCGGAGCAGCTGGGTGATCCGAACCACACCGTTGATTGTGATGTACTGGTGTGCGGCAGCGATGCTGAAGCGAAAGCAACCGTGTTGAAATTAGTGGAAGCCACTGGGATGCGCGGCGTGGATGCCGGATCACTGGCAAACGCTGTGGCAGTTGAGGCTTTGACCCCGGTTTTGCTGTATATCAATAAGGCTTATAGCGTGAAAGGCGCTGGTATCCGCATTACCGGCATTTAATCATTTTGGAAAATCAGTTTCCCTCTACAACAATTACAGCGCTGCCGGGAATTCCGCTGATTCAGGCCGGGGATGATCTGCCGCACATCATTCTGGATGGAATGTCGCGGCTGAACCTGACTTTTCAAACTGGCGATGTGCTGCTCGTTACTTCGAAAATCGTGTCCAAATCCGAAGGGCGTTTATTCGAACTGAGTACGATTGAGCCACGCCCGGAAGCGCATGAACTGGCACTGGAAACGCGCAAAGACCCGCGTATTGTCGAACTGGTACTGCGTGAAAGTCGCGGGATTTCCCGCAAAGCGCCGGGGGTGCTGGTGGTACAGCATAGGCTGGGTTTTGTGAGCGCGAATGCCGGGATCGACCAATCGAATGTGGATGGCAGCGAGGAGCGGGTGCTGCTGCTGCCGCTTGACCCGGATGCATCGGCTGCCGGGATTCGGGCGCGACTGAAGGAACTCACGGGTATTGAAGTGGGTATTGTCATCAGCGATTCACATGGCAGACCATTCCGTATGGGGAATGTCGGCGTGGCAATCGGTGTGGCGGGTTTGCCTGGGCTGCTGGATTTGCGCGGCAGGTCGGATTTGTTCGGGCGTGAATTGAAAATCAGTGTGCAAGGGTACGCCGATATGATCGCATCGGCTGCCAATCTGCTGACGGGCGAAGCGGATGAGGGTCGTCCGGTGGTTCTGATACGCGGATTGCAATTCCCGAAACAGGATGGTCATGCGACTGATCTGGTACGTCCGCCAGAGCAGGATTTGTACAGATAGCTGCCAGCTAATGGCTGGTGGTTATCAGCAGAGAGAGTAAGAGAAGTTTGGAATCAGTGAATTCGACTTTGCGAGAGGCAATTTTCCAGCGGCGTTCGATACGGCGATACCAACCTGAGCCTGTAGCACATGAGGTGATTGAACAGGTGTTGAATGCCGCGATCTGGGCACCATCGGCGCATAATCGTCAACCCTGGCGCTTTGCTGTAATCGAAACACAGGTACAGAAAGAAGCTCTGGCACAAGCGATGGGCGCGCGTTTGCGGCGTGACTTGAAGGCCGATGGCATGGATGAAAATCTGATTGAATCTGATGCCGCGCGTTCATATGCGCGTATCACCTCCGCTCCGGTATTGATTGCACTGTGCCTGTCGATGGTCGATATGGATGTCTACCCGGATGAAAAACGGAGCCGTAATGAGTTCCTGATGGCGGTACAAAGTGTGGCGATGGCGGGACAAAATCTATTGCTGGCAGCCCATGAGGTGGGTCTGGGAGCGTGCTGGATGTGCGCGCCGTTATTTGTGCCAGACGTGGTGCGCGATGTTTTGGAATTACCTGATGACTGGCAGCCTCAAGCACTGCTAACATTGGGATATCCGGCTGAAACGCGCGAAAAAACGCGCAAGCCTTTGAAAATGAGTGTGGTGTGGCGATGAATGTTGTTGTGTTGGTGGGTGGGGTTGGCGGTGCAAAGCTGGCCTATGGACTGGCACAGGTCTTGCCGCCGGAAGAATTAACCATTATCGTCAATACTGGCGATGATTTCTGGCTGTATGGTCTGCGTATTTGCCCTGATCTGGATACGATTACTTATACGCTGGCGGGGTTGGTGGATAAGACCAACGGATGGGGTATTGCTGGTGATACGAAACATGCGCTGGCGGCTTTTGAACGATTGGGTGAGGAAACATGGTTCGGTTTGGGCGATCAGGATTTGGCGACGCACATCATGCGCACCCGCTGGCTGCACCAGGGCTACCGATTGACCGAGGCGACGCAAAATCTTACAAAAAAGCTGAATATTCCTCAGCGAATCCTGCCAATGACGGATTCCGTAGTAGCGACTAAAGTGGATACTATAGAAAATGGTTTACTCGACTTTCAGGTTTATTTTGTCCGTCACCGCTGGCAGCCTACTGTTAAATCGCTGAAGTTAGAAGGTATCGAAAAAGCGACCATTAGCGAAGAGGTTGAGTCAGCACTCAACAAGGCGGATATTTTACTGATTGGGCCGTCTAATCCCTGGCTTTCCATCCAACCAATCCTCTCCGTGCCTGGGATGCGCGATTTGATGATGAAGCGCTCCATCCCCCGCGTCGCAGTCAGCCCAATAGTTGGGGGTGAGGCTATCAAAGGGCCCGCCGCTAAAATGATGGTGGAATTGGGTTATGAGTCTTCAGCAAAGGCTGTTGCACAATATTACGGTGATCTGATTAACGGGTTTGTCTATGACCGCAGGGATGAAGGCCTGACTTTTGATGTGGCACACGCGACAAATTGTGAAACGATTATGAAAACTGAAGAAGATAAGGTTTTGTTAGGCCAAAGTGTGCTAGATTGGATAAAGAGTTGGATGTAAGTCGCATCGCAGCTTAGAAAGGAGAAGGGTACTTTGACCTGCCTTTCATGGTGGGATAAGGTGCTGATCTTATGAGTATCTGGGTTATTATTCCGGTAAAACCATTCAATCGGGCCAAGAGCCGCTTATCGGAGGCGCTGACCCCCGATCAACGCCAGTTTTTGGCTGAAAATATGCTGCGTCATGTCCTTTCTGTCGTCCGTACCGTTCCGCAAGTCATCGGAACATTGGTGGTGAGCCGTGATAGCAAAGCGCTGGCGATTGCGCGGGATTATGGCGCGCGCACAGTGCAGGAAAGCGGCGCACCCGAACTCAATTCGGCTCTGATGCGGGCGACTCAGTTTATCGCCCGTTGGAAAGCGACCGCTGTACTGGTTCTCCCGGCGGATTTACCGCTCGTCGCCGGCGAAGATATTGTCGGGATGATTGAACTGGGACGCAGTGATCAAACCGTCGTTATCGCCACTGACCAGCATCAGGATGGTACGAATGCGCTGTTCATTCGCCCACCGGGATTGATTCGTTATGCTTATGGCGTTGGTAGTTATCAACGTCATGTTGATCTGGCACACGAAGCGGGTGCGACGGTGAAGGTTTATCGTTCGCCCCGATTGTCTCAAGATATTGATGTTCCTGAAGATTTGAAAGCGATCAGTCATTTAGCTGAGTATCGATTGTTGCCAAATCCAACCCCTGAGATGTAGGATTGGGGGTGTTTATCACCTATATCCTTATTTGAGGGGGAAAATACTATTATGGCTGACCGCGTTGCATTGTATTTGCAGGATGCACATTCGCTTCAGGATGCCATTAAATATGTCCAATACGCCGAATCGCGGGGTTTTGAAGCGGTTTGGCAAGCCGAAAGCCGCCTGGTACGGGATGCAATTGTCCCGATGGCGGCTTTTGCTGCCACCACCACACGCATCAAAATCGGTTCGGGCGTTATCAACAACTGGACACGCAATCCCGCTGTTATCGCCGCAACTTATCTGACGCTGGATGACCTCGCGCCGGAACGCATCATCTGCGGGATTGGCGCGTGGTGGGATCCGCTGGCGGAAAAAGTCGGCATCCACCGCACCAAGCCGCTGCTGGCGATGCGCGAAGTTGTGACCGTCGTCCGTGATTTGCTGGCACGGAAACGGGTGACATTTCACGGCGAATTTGTGAATCTGGATGATATTGAATTGGATGTGGTACACGGACGCAAAGAGCCGCGCAATGTGCCGATCTACATCGGCGCGACGGGGCCGAAGATGATGGCACTGACGGGCGAAATTGCGGATGGCGCGGTGCTGAATTATCTGGTGTCGCCGAAGTACAACGAAGGTGCGCTGGCACAGCTTGAAGAAGGCGCGAAACTGGCTGGTCGCAAGCTGGATGATATTGATCGTCCACAGCTAGTGGTGTGTTCGGTGGATGAAGACCGTAAAAAAGCGCTGGATGGAGCGCGTAAACTGGTGACCCAGTATCTCGGTCAGCAGCCGCATATCATGAAGGCCAGCGGTGTGAAACAGGAACTCCTCGACGAAATCGGGCAAGTGTTGACATGGCCTGCGACGGAAGAACAGATTGAAAATGCCATGCGGCTGGTGCCCGATGATGTGGTGCAGATGATTACCGCATCGGGCACGCCCAAAGAAGTCCGCGCGAAAGTGCGTGAATATGTGGCTTACGGCGCGACCTGTCCGATTCTGTATCCGCTGGGGCCGGATGTGCGTCAGATGATTGATGCGTTCTCGGAAGGGTATTCGAACTAAAACCTTCCAGCCAGACCAATCTGGATTGCAAGCGATGTTTCGCGGTAAAATAGCCGCATGAATATACATAACTTTTTGAGCGTCTCCCGTAGGCGCTCACTTTTTATCTGGGGATTGTTCTGCGCGGTCAGCGGGACGATTTTCCTCGCGTATGCGCTGGCGAGTCGGGCGGTAGGGCGTGGCGATTATGTCATGCCGCTGGACGATGTATATATTCATTTCCAGTATGCGCGTCAGCTTGCTGCCGGACAGCCGTATGTTTATAACCCCGGTCTGCCACCTTCCTCCGGCGCGACCAGTTTTCTCTACCCTTATATTCTCGCGGTTGGTTATCTGATCGGATTTCAGGGATTCAACCTCGGCATCTGGGCGATGGGCATCGGCGCACTGGCGCTGGTCGGCAGCATGTGGCTGGTCTACAAGCTGGTGCTGCTATATGCGTACGAATGGCTGGCAGTGGCTGTCGCGCTGATTTTCGCCTTGAGCGGCGTTGTGTCATGGCATTTCATGAGTGGGATGGAAACCGGGCTGGTGGTGCTGTTTTCGCTGGGAACTGTTTACGCGCTTACCAATTCAATGCAATTGAACCGCCGAGAATCCGAGAACACCGAGAAGGTCAGTAAAAAATTCCAAGCAGTCGTTATCTGGGCGACGCTGATGGCGCTTATACGGCCTGAGGGGGCAGTGCTGACGGTATTGGCAGTGGGGGCGATGGGATGGCGATTACGCCGAGGGTTAAAACCCCCGGCTAATGATAAAGACGGTAAGCCCACTAAAGGGGCTATGAAACTTAGTTTTGGTCGTATCAGACAGCATTTAAAAAATCTCCCACGAGTGATTGTTATTCCATTGCTGGCGATTGGGGTGCAGCCAGTGGTAAATCTCCTGTTGACAGGTTCGGCGGTGGCATCGGGCAATTCTGCGAAATCGGTGTTTGGCATGATTCCGTTTTCGTGGGGCGCGGTCATCGGGCGGATTGCTAGTAATTTCGCGCAGATGTGGACTGAATTTCTGACCGGAAGCAGTCCACGCGAAGGTATGTATATCGCGCCGCTGATGCTCGTGCTGGCAGTGATTGGCATCGGATTGTTGCTGGCGAAACGTGAGCGGCGGTTGGTCGGACTGGTGATCGTGGGCTGGCTGGTCGGTGGGACGCTGCTGGTGGCGACGCTTGACACGGCTTTCTGGCATTTCAAACGCTATCAAATGCCGTTTATGGCGCTGTTGTTTCCGGTAGGAGCTATCAGCTATGAGCTTTTAGCTTTTAGCAAAAGTCGAATACGAAACGCGATTGTTTATGGCGTTGTGGCGGTGATGGGCGTTACGGCGATATATACGGCGGGGCAGTTTTATCATTATTACGCGCTGAACGTCGATTATGTGTATTTGCAGCCGCTGCAAATGGCATGGTGGTTGCAGGCCAATACGCCCCCGGATGCGGTGGTTGCGGTGCATGATACAGGTATGATGCGCTATATGGGTGGACGCACGACGATTGATATGGTTGGCCTGACGACACCGGGCGCGGCAGATTACTGGCGCAATGGGCCGGGTTCGGTGGCGGAATATCTGATGCTCAAAAGACCGGATTACATTGCGGCTTATGGGCCTGGGCATGGTTTCGGGCTGGGGATGATTGCCGATACAAGCATTTATGGTGAACCGCTGGCGAGTTTCCCAGTGCAGTTGGATAACGGCGCGAATGTGGCACTTGCGGCAGACTTTCAGGGAATTTATAGACCGGATTGGCGTAACATACACCTGTATTGGAACTCTTCGTTACAACCATATGGTGATGATTTTCTATTTGGTTGGGAGGGTAAGCCAAGCATACCATCTGACAGCATCAATGTTGCTGATTTAGCTAATGAAGCCCGCTCGAATTATCACTGGCGGAACAGTGAGGACTTGCCTGGATTCCCAACAGAAGTTCACCAACTCGATTATGTGAACTGCACTATTGAAAACTGCAATCTGGTTGATGGTGGGCGCTCGGTCAATGGCGAGGAATCATTTGATATTCTGCGACCATGTTTTGATCCGAGTTTGATCTGTGACGTGATATTGGTAACACGGGTGAATCCGATGTATGCGGGTACGTTTGATGTCTATGCAGATGATGTATTTGTGGGGACACGATGGATACCCGCTATTCCAGGGAAATGGCTGGAGATATATACATTTATTCCACAGGCTATTGTTAATGTTCCCACTCATATTCGCATCGTACCACATATCTCCGGTGGCTACTACATGCCTTATGAGCATATGGTTTATCACCCAACTTTTGAACCAAAGCCTGAAACAGCTATTTCTACGTTCCAAGATGGCGCGATAGTGTTGGCGAAAGCAGATATTGCTTATCAAGCGGAATCAGCACAAGCAGCCATTAAATTCGAGTGGTACACCGATGGCAGTGCGCAGGGCGACTATAAGCTGTTTGTTCACGTATATGATGATGTCAATCAGCCGCCTGTCGTCCAGTGGGATGGCTATCCGGGTGGGGGAACTTTGCCGCCGGGAGATTGGCTTCCCGGTGTGCTTCGCGACACAATTACGGTAGACTTGAACAATATTCCGATAGGAAAATACAAGGTCGCCATTGGGCTGTATAATCCCTATACCAATGAACGTTTACAGCCGACAGGTGGGGATGCTCAGGGGCGGCTGTTTATCGGACAGATTGAGGTTAAGTGATGAGTGAAGATCGCGCTGTTTTCGCAGCGTTGATGGCAGCGCAGGAAAAAGGCGAAGTAGTCGCACTGGCAACTGTTGTCAGTGTGCAGGGGTCTGTGCCACGTCACGAGGGCAGCAAAATGCTGGTGCGGCAGGATGGCGGCATCGTTGGCACGATTGGTGGTGGCGCAATGGACTCGCGCGTGATTAAAGAGGCGTTGGAAGCCATGCGTGACGGCAAAACGCGGATGCCAAGCTATCCCCTGAATGATATTACCGCGGGGGATGCTGGCGTTTGTGGCGGCACGGTTCAGGTCTTCATCGAGCCAGTGGGCAGCAGTCCGACATTACTGGTGATTGGCGGCGGTCATGTGGGCAAGGCGCTGGCGGAATTGGGGAAATGGTCGGGCTACCGCGTGATTCTTTCGGATGACCGGGAAGCCTATTGCAACGCGGAATATGTGCCGGGGCTGGATGGCTACATCATCTGCAAGCCCGGAGAAGTGCTCCAACATACGACCATTAATGCGCAGACTTATGTAGCGGCAGTCACGCGCGGACTACCTGTCGATATTGATCTCATTCCGGCGCTGCTGAACAGTGAAGCGGCGTATGTCGGCTTGATTGGCAGCCGGAGACGATGGGCAATTACAGCCAAATCTCTAAAAGAAGAACGCGGCGTAACAGATGCGGATTTAGAGCGGGTGTATGCACCGATAGGTCTTGAATTAGAAGCAGAGACACCGCAGGAAATCGCCATCAGCATCATGGCGCAAATCACGATGATCCGGCGCGGCGGCGATGGGCAGGCGATGAAGGATAGTTCCGAGTTCCAAGTTCTCAGTTCTGAGTGAAAGCCGGAATCGCAGAGGATAATAAAACGATCATAGAAAAGAGCTTTTGGTTTAAGGTCGTAACGTGAAGATATTATGTATCAGTGATACCGTTATGCCGCAGTTGGAAAGCGCGGTGAACTTGCGGCGGCAGTACAGCGATGTGGAATTGTTGATAAGCTGTGGCGATTTGCCTTCGGTCTACCTTGAATTTATGACTTCGGTTCTGAATGTGCCGCTGTTTTACGTGCGTGGGAATCATGACGAAGGGTATCGCGATTCACCCCCT
>JBGAGR010000081.1:0-26159 GCA_044226645.1 Aggregatilineales bacterium | reverse complement strand
ACCAAAATCTCGATTCACTGGGATGTGCTGATTAGTCCGCTCAAGATGCTGCGTGTGCCGCAAATCAATCATCTGCTCTTGCTGATGTTCACACAGCAGATTGTCTTTTTCGCATTCGAAAGTCTGCTCGGATTGTTCACGCTCAGTCGATTGGGACTGCTGGGACAAGGGAACTCGCTGATCTTCATCTATGTCGGCGTGGTGCTGGTTTACGTTCAAGCCAGACTCATCGGACGCTGGAGCCGGAAATACGGCGAACGGAAATTGGTGCTGATCGCACTGGGCGCGTTAGCTATCGGGCTGCTGATGATGGCGGTCACGCCTGACCAGCCGCATCCGTTTTATATCGAAAGCAAGGTCGAGGCGGAAATCCGCGATTTAGCACCTACTTCGACGGAAGCGATTATCGGTACGATTCCCATCACGCTGCCAAAAGATAGTCAGCGAGGTATCGGGGGTATTACGTGGTTCCTGATCGCGATTATTCCGCTGGCAATCGGCGCGGGCTTGATCCGCCCTGCCCTGAACAGCCTGATGGTCAAACAGGTCAGGTCAGATGAGGCAGGCGCAATACTCGGCGTGAGCGCATCGTTCGTCAGTCTGGCGGATGCGATTGCCCCGCTGATTGGTGGCTGGATTTTCCAATCGAGCGGCGCATCTGCACCATTTGTGGTAGGCGGTGTCGTGATGGTGGGATTGTTCCTGATTAGCCTACGGCTGATTCGGTCACAACCGATTGTCCCAGCGGCAGCATAAGTTTTTAACCCTCATCCCCTAACCCCTTCTCCCTCATGGCGAAGGGGAACCAGACCCAATACTTCATCGCATTTTCTGGTTCCCCGACAGAGAGTTTAAGTGAATAGGTTCACAGTATCCTGCGTCAATCTTCTGGTTCGATGATCTCCTCATTTTTGCGCTTGTGATAAGCAGGTGTGCCGCGCTTATTGAAAGCATATCCAACCAGCACTCCTACCACGACCAGCGCCATCAAAGCAGTCAATGAGATGGTGATCTGCGGGTTGGGTGGCAGGAGGCTGCTGGTCTGCGTAGGCGGCACATTGGGCGACTGCTCAAGCGGAGGCAGCGGTGAGATGGTCGGTGCAGGTGTGGGCAGCGGCGGCGGTGTATAAGTCGCGGTAAAGGTAGCCGAAGGAAACGGCACAAAAGAGGCAGGAGGCAGTCCAGTCACCGTTAGGAGTGCTGGCGCGATTCCACCCGCTGTATTGGCAGGTGTTTTCAAGGCTGCGATTTCATCGGTGATGAGGCGCAGCACCAATTCATCCAGATGCTCGACGGTGTAATCGCCCTGCTGTTGATTCTGCGGCTCGGCAGGTTGACCGACATGCAGATCAGGTCGTACTTCGCCGGGTGTGCCGGACGCGCCCTGCTGGTAGGTCAGAAAAAGGAAGTGCCCCATTGTGTATTCGGCAAGCTGGCGGAAGATGTACTCGCCATCCGGTGACAAACCGCTGGACGCAATCGGGTGAACTTTGATGCCGCGCTGCGCCGCGATGACCATTTCCTGCGCGTAATCGTAATCGTCGGGATAATCCAGATGCGGCGGCGCATCAGCAACGAGGAAAATCAGCTTGACCGCATCATCGCCACGCCATGAAACCGACTGCACCGCCTCATGCAGCGCCGCATTGAGCGATTCGGGATTATCCCCGCCACCGCCCGCCTGTACGAGGCCGAGGGTTGTCTGAAAAACGCCAACATCCGGCACAAAGTCGTAGGTCAGTGTTACGTAAGCGTCACCACGATCCCGGTAGGTCACGAGGCCATAATGCACATCGACATTATTGCCGGACATCTCCGCAATCTGCGACGAAATGCTCAGGATATTGTTTTGCAATTGGGCAATTTCGTCACTCATACTGCCTGTCGAATCGAGCAGGAACAGGACATCAAGTTTGGTGGGCGAAGGTGACGGGCTGACCTGGTTGAGGACGACATTCCAAGCAAAACCCTGTGCGGGATTGAGTTCAAACTGTACCGCTTGCGCACCCTTCTCAACAATGACAGTATAAGACTGGATACCGCTGCTTTCCGGACGTGCGTTGGGGAAAAAGAGTGTTTGCCCATTGGCATACGTCCGTGATTCGCTGACAACCGTCTGACCAACCATCACGACGACACGCGCACCGAGTACAGGCAAGCCCTGACTATCCATGACGGTAATAATCTGCCGTCCGGTGATATTGACATCATGGACAGAACCGCTGTACTGCTGCAAGAAGTTATTGCGATATTGCAGATAAGTATCCCAACGAGCGTTGTCGTCAATTTCGCCAGCATTGAGGGGAATGACCTGAACTGGCTGAATGCGAGTTGGCGCAGGGGTAGCGGTCGTGGGGAGCATAGTCGCACCCAGCACCATTGTAGGTAGCGGTGATGATTGGCACGAGGGGTGTGCAATCGGAGCAGCCTCCGCCTGTGTCGGGCAAGGCGGTGGGCGATGCTAACGCCATTAAAGTTGGGGCAGCCGTTTCACGCGGGGCAAGCACTACTCCAAGCGCTGTTGCTGTTAACTCGATATCATGAGTACCGGGCGCTGAATTGGGTGTCATTAAGGCAACCGATGTCGAAACGATGCCGGGTGTAACAATTACAGCCGGGTCTGAACTAAAACCATGTGTAGGGGTCGTAGTTGCCGTAACAGTAGCTGTGGGCTGCGGCGTAGCTGTATCGCGAGCTGCAAGTACCGCTAGAGGTGGAGTGGCAGTAAACACCATAGCCTCAACCAAAGGAGCCGCTGTCTGCGTAGAGGCAAGTTGAGCCACAGTAGTGGAATTAATTGCCTCAATGGAACTGCGCGTTAAATTAAGGCTTTCCGGGATAGCTGTACGAGAACCGAACATCAACAATGCAACCAGGAACGCAACGGCAATTGAAGCGACAGCCCCTCCGAGATATACCCATCGAATGAGGCGTGGTGATTTTGCCGCAGTCGATTTTGATTCGCGGGTCATTTGTGCGACACGGGGGCGCACCTGTTCCTGATCGGCATTGACTTCGGTATCGGGGTACTGCTGGGCGCGGTGGACAAGCACGCCCGTTCCGAGCAGGCCGCGTAACTGGTCGGCATACTGCGGATAATCGTGCAGGCAGTCGTCAACCGTCTCACCCGCATTTATGCGGTCAATACAATCGTTAAAGGCATCAAAAATGTCAATCTCAGCCATTGCTGGCCTCCGGTTCAATCAATATCGAGCGCAGTGTTTCCACCGCGCGGAATTGCAGGGACTTCACAGCGGCGGTACTTTTACCCATCAGGTCAGCAGTTTCCTTGAGGCTCAAGCGTTGACCGAAGCGCAAGATCAGCACTTCCTGATGATCGGCGGCTAACATGCGCAGGGCATGGCGGACACGATCTAAGGGAAAAGATTCACTAAACAGGATTCCGGGGTCACTTTCAGCAGGTGCGGGCATATAGTCCTCCAAATCTTCCAGCGGAAGCTGCGACCTCGCGCCATAGGTGCGGTAGGCCGCGTTTCGAGCGACGCTGAACAACCAACCGCGCAGGTTTTCGCGCGGGGCGCTCGGCTTCCCCATTGTTTCGATCAGTTTCAAGAAGACTTCGCTCACAATGTCCTGCGCCAGCGCACGATCACCGACCTTAAGGCGTGCGTACTGGTAGAGGGGTGTAAAATAGCGCTCGTAGATGAACGCGATAACAGATTCATCACGGCGGCGTAACCGTTCCAGCAGATCGTCATCTGCTGAAAAATCGGGCAGAACGATCAAAAACATAAAGCCCCCTATCCCATTGTGCGCGTCTTCTATTTATAATGAGCGTTTGCCACCCAAAAAAGTTTCGGTGAGTTTTCCACCCGCTCAAATTCAGGACACAAGATGAATACCGCAGAACCGTCTATTATTGTGGCGCATGACCCTTATGCCGCGCTGCGCTTCCGAGATTTTCGTTTATTAGCGGTCAGCCGCTTCGCCGCTGCATTGGGTGAAATGATGGTCAGCGTGGCTATCGGCTGGGAACTCTATGAACGTACCAATAACGCCTTCGCGCTCGGTCTGGTCGGGCTGGCGCAGGTCGCGCCAGTAATTGCATTTTCGCTTATTGGCGGTCATGTCGCTGATCGTTTTAACCGCAAACGCATCGTCCTTATCACGCAATTGATGTTAGGGATGGTTTCACTGGGACTGGCGTTTCTGTCGTATACGGAAGGCTCGCTGTGGCTGGTTTACGGCTGTCTGGTGATGATCGGCGTGCTGCGCGCTTTCAATGACCCTGCCAGTTCGACTCTGCTGCCGCAATCTGTGCCACCGGAACATTTCCACAGTGCCGCGACGTGGAGCAGCAGTTCGTGGCAGCTCGCATCCGTTCTAGGGCCTGCGTTGGGCGGCATGATGATCGGCGTTTTCCATGCTGCAACACAGGTTTATGTGGTCAATGCCTTCGCTTGTCTGACATTTGTTGTGCTGGTATCGTTCATGAAGGGACGACCTATCGGACAAGTGCGTGAAGCAGTAACGCGGGAATCGCTGACGGCGGGTTTGAATTTCATCCGCAATACGCCGATTATCCTATCTTCCATCACACTGGATTTGTTCGCGGTGCTTTTCGGCGGCGCGACTGCACTGCTGCCGGTTTACGCGAAGGATATTCTTCAGGTTGGGCCGGAGGGGTTAGGATGGCTGCGAACCGCGCCTTCGATTGGGGCGATTATCATGGTGCTGGTGACAGCGCATATGCCGCCGTTCAAAAAAGCCGGAAAAACGCTGATTTATGCGGTCATCGGTTTCGGTGTCGTCACGATCATCTTTGGACTTTCCAAATCGTTCATCTTATCGCTCATCATGTTAGCGCTGCTCGGCGCACTGGATAATATTAGCGTGATTATCCGCGCGACACTGCTGCTGACCCGCACCCCGGATGAAATGCGTGGACGGGTATCCGCCGTCACAAATGTATTCATCAGCATGTCGAATGAGATGGGCGCTTTCGAGTCCGGTCTGGCAGCGGCGATGTTAGGGCCGATTCTGGCGGTGGTCAGCGGCGGCATCGGGACGATTATCGTGGTGCTGTTGATTGCACGTACATGGCCTGAATTACGCAATTTAGGGAAACTTAACGAGATTTAGCCTTCATGGATTCGGAGCAATACACATTCACAGATCGCACCATCTCGCCTGCTTTTGCCAATATCGCGGGAGTGATATTGACATTGGTGGTATTTGGCGCTGTGCTGCGTGCTTACAGCGCAAGGTGGGGCGATAATCCGCTGGCGATTTATACCACAGGCGGAGATCCATTGGCTGTTCTGGTTATCAGTCTGATTGTGTTCTTCGTCAGCATCATGATTCATGAGGGGCTACATGCTCTGGGATACCGGATGGGCGGCGCAAAATGGCAGGAAATTCAGTTCGGTTTCCTGTGGAAGGCACTCACACCATATGCTCACTGCACTGCGACGTTACGTGCTGACGCTTATCGACTGGCAGTTGCCCTGCCGGGGATTCTACTCGGCCTCATACCGCTGGCAATCGGTTTTGCCGCACGTATCGATTGGCTGATGTTGTATGGATGCGCGATGCTGGCGGGGGCCATTGGCGATGTGATGATTTTCCTCTTGTTAGTACCGCTTAAAGGCGATACCCTCATACGCGATCATGCAACCAAGCCCGGTTTTCAAATCCTCTCCAAACGACAACAGGATGACTAAAATATGTCTTTGTCCGGCAAAATAGTTCTGGTAACGGGCGCGACAGGTTTTCTCGGCGGTGCTCTGGCAATACGGCTCGCGCAAGAAGGTGCGTGCGTCAAGGCATTGGCGCGGCGGCCTGAAAAGGCTGGTTTCTTACAAAGTAACCCCAACATCGAGATTGTTCAGGGTGATATTAATAATGCTGCACGTATGGTAGAAGTCACACAAGGTTGTGAGTACGTATTTCATGTCGCGGCGGCTTTGGGCGGGTCACTGGAAAAACAGCGTGTCAGTAACGTAGATGGTACACGCAAGGTCATGCTGGCGGCGGCGGCAGCACAGGTGAAACGGGTCGTACACGTCAGTTCGATAGCAGTTTACGGCTACAGTTCGCGCAATGATGTGAGCGAGGATACGTCGCAAAAGCCGGGACATGTCCCTTACAATGTGAGTAAATCTGAGGGCGAAAGTATTGTCCGGGAAATCGGGGAGCACTATCACGTCCCATACAGCATTATCCGTCCGGGGATGATTTATGGGCCGCGTTCAAATGGCTGGACAGCGACCATGTTCAAGCTGGGCAAACGTCAGCCAACCCTATTTCTAGGGAATGGCAGTGGATCCGCCCACCCTATATATATTGATGATGTGGTCGATATGATGATCGTGTTGGCGGAACATCCAGCGGCGGTGGGCGAAGCGTTCAACTGTGCCCCAGACCCGGCTCCAAGCTGGCGCGAGTTTATCGGTGGATATTCACGGCTAGCGGGTCATAATCGCTGGTTGGGCATCCCGGTGCTGCCCATCAAAATTATCGCGCCGTTGATTGAATCGCTTCTAACACTGAGCGGTGAACCACAGGATTTGCCAACCTTAGTTCCCTTTATGCAGTCCAAACGTACCTATTCGATGACGAAAGCGCATGAACTCCTGGGATGGGAGCCGAAAGTCGAATTGCAGGAGGGTATTGACCGCTGCGCCCCCTGGCTGCGGGAACAAGGACTGCTCAAATCGTGAATCAGGTTCTCATTCAACAATGACTGATCTGGCAACTATCATCCTTCTGTCTATTATCATCGTCGTGTCGATCGTGCTGGGCTGGTGGCTGCTTATCGCCAGCGAAGGAGTTTATTTAGGCCGTAGGGTCGTGGTATGGCTCTACGATCTATATGCTGGGCGCTACGATGGCGTGAAAAATTACTATCCTGAATATGAGCAGCTTTATTTAGCGAATCCAATCATGGAAGCCGTCGAGCCACAGAAAAATCCATTGGTGTTGGACGTGGCAACGGGCACCGGGCGCGTTCCGTTGGCATTGGCACGACAGCCAGAATTCGATGGATTCACCATCGGGGTCGATTTAAGCCGTAAGATGCTGCATCATGCTGCTAAGAATATCTATCCCTACGATCATCGGGCGGCGCTTATCTGGGCACCGGCTGAAACCCTGCCCTTCCCTGACAACAGCTTCGATATTGTGACCTGTTTGGAAGCACTGGAATTCATGGCGAATCCGGAAGCGGTTTTAAGCGAGTTGGTGCGCGTCCTGCGTCCCGGTGGACTGCTGCTGGTGAGCCAGCGCATCAACACTCGATTCATGCCGGGCAAAACATGGAGCAGCGGTCAGATTTTGCAGTTGCTGGAGCAGAACGGTATCGAAAACCCCCGCGCACAAATCTGGCAGGTGGATTACCGCAAAGTATGGGGACATAAAGGCGGAGAGTCCCCGGCGATTGGGGTGCGTCCGACCAGTGATATACTGCGCTGTCCAAACTGCCGTAAGGGGCTGCTGAAACCTGACACAACGGATGGGGTATGGCAGTGCGAAAACTGTGGTCAAAAGGCGCAGAAGGCTCAGGACGGCGTTATCGAGTTATTTCCACTGTATCATTAAAGGCAAATTTGATAGAATGCCGATAGGAATTATAGAGGCGGTTTGCCAATGAACCGCCTCTATCTGTATATGGTTGAAGGTAAGCAAAATTGAAAATCGTCTCGCACGAACACGCCAAATTGGTAAAACAGGCTATCCAGAGCGCACAGGCCGCTGGGGATTTACCTGCTTTTGCGATCCCCGCTATTGAAATCCGCACGCCGAAAAATCCGGAACAGGGTGATTACGCCTGCGCGGTTGCCATGCAGTTGGCGAAACCGACAAAACTGAATCCATTCGACATCGCGACGAAGATCGCCAACCATCTGCCGAAAGCGGATTTTGTGGGCGCAGTAGAGGTGGTCAGGCCGGGGTTTATCAATTTCCGCTTAAGTGAAAACTGGCTGCGTGCCCAGGTTGAGACAATTATTGCTGAAGGCGAGCAGGTCTTCCAACTGGATATTGCGGCTGGAAAACGGGCACAGGTGGAATTCGTGAGCGCAAATCCCACGGGGCCGCTGCATATTGGGCGAAGCCGAGGCGCGATTGTAGGAGATACCATCGCACGACTGCTGGAAGCTTACGGCTACACGATTGAGCGTGAGTATTATTTCAACAACGCCGGGATGCAGATGCAAAATCTGGGCAACAGTATGCGCATCCGCTACCTGCAAGCACTGAATCTGCCCGTTGAACTGCCGAAAGAAAACTTCTATCAGGGCGAGTATCTGATCGAATTCGCGCAGGAGTTGGTGGCGGAAAAAGGCAATTCACTGGTTGAGGAAGATTGGAAGCCTTTCAAGGAATACGCCGAAAAGAAAATGTTCGAGATGATTCGCGCGACTTTGAAGCGGGTCAATATTCAGCATGACATTTTCTTTAACGAGAACAGCGTATATGAAGATGGCTCGGTCTGGGATGCGCTGAAGAAGCTGGAAGCAGGTGGATACATCTACGAAAGCAATGTCCGTGAACAGGCTGATATTGAAGAACGTGAAAAGAAGAAAGACCTGCCCCCCGCCAAATGGTTCCGCAGCACGAAATTTGGCGATAACGAAGATCGGGTGATGGTGCGGGCAGACGGAAGTCCAACGTATACACTGCCGGACATCGCCTATCATATCAACAAGCTGGAGCGCGGTTTCGATCTGCTGGTCAATATGCTGGGTGCGGATCACATCGTTGAGCATAAGGTAGTGAAATATGGGTTACAAGCGCTGGGCAAAGACCCCTCACCCATCCATGTGGTGATTATCCAATTCGTGCGGATTGTACGCGGCGGTGAGGTCGTCAAGATGAGTACCCGACGAGGCGATTACGAGACGTTGGATGATTTGATTGATGCGACCAGCCCGGATGTAGTGCGTTATCTCCTGCTGGCACGCAGCGCCGATTCACATCTGGACTTCGACCTGGAATTGGCGGTCAAACAGAGTAACGAAAACCCGGTCTACTACATCCAGAATGCGTATGTGCGCTGCGCGGGAATTTTCCGTGAAGCGGCTTCACGCGGGTTAAGTGACGCAGGCGCGGACATCAGCCTGTTAGGCGACGCAGAACTGCGCTTCCTGCGAAAGGCGCTGGAATTGGGTGACGTAATCGACATGGCGGCATCCAATCTGGAACCACACCGGATCGCGTTCTATGCTCACGAACTGGCGGGAATTTTCCACCCGATTTATGATGAGGTGCGGGCATTACATGGCGAAGTCGCGCCAGAATTCCAGATCGCACGACTGCGGTTTTATCATGCTGCACAAATCATCTTCAAGCGCGTGCTGACGCTGATGGGCATGAGCGCACCAGAACGGATGTAAAGAAAGCGATCAGCCTTTAGCGATTAGCCTTTAGCCAGAAATACAAAACGGTCAGGAGCAAACGATGGGATTAAAACCCGATCATTGGATACGGAAAATGGCGCAGGAACACGGCATGATTGAGCCGTTTGTGGAAAATCAGGTACGTCAGGGGGTTATCAGCTATGGCGTATCCAGCTACGGCTATGACATGCGTGTGGCGGATGAATTCAAGGTATTTACGAATGTCTACGGCGCAATCGTAGACCCCAAAAATTTCACCCCCAATTCTTTTGTAGAAATAACAGGCGATGTATGTGTTGTGCCGCCAAATTCGTTCGCGTTAGCACGTTCGGTGGAATATTTCCGCATTCCCCGCTCAGTTTTATGCATTTGTTTGGGGAAATCAACGTATGCACGTGCAGGAATCATCGTGAACATCACGCCCTTTGAACCCTCCTGGGAGGGATTTGTGACGCTGGAAATCAGCAATACAACCCCCCTTCCTGCAAAAATCTACGCTAACGAGGGAATTGCACAAGTGCTCTTCCTTGAGGCAGACGAAGAATGCGAAGTCTCGTATGCCGACAAAAAAGGCAAGTATCAGGGGCAAATCGGGGTCACGCCGCCCAAGCTGTAATAATAATAAAGCTTGACTTTCTCGAACCCTCATCCTATATTGAATTTTACATATAGTTGAGGGTTCTTTTTATGAAGAAGGAAAAGAAAGAACGGGCGAGGGAGCTTCGAAGGCTTGGCTACTCGGTTAAAGAAATTTGCCGAGAAATTGGTGGAGCGAAATCCTCAGTCAGTATTTGGGTGCGGGATATTGAATTAAATGAAGAACAAATCCAGGCACTTAAACACCGTAACCCCGTTTATCATGGTCAACATCTGGGTAGTAAGGTTATCGCTGAAAAACATCGTAGGCTCCGGGAACAATACCAGCAAGAGGGTCGCCTAAAAGCGCGAGAGCAGAATCTCCTTCATATTGCTGGTTGCATGTTATATTGGGCAGAAGGAACTAAGGCACATAATCAGGTCGAATTAGCTAACTCCGATCCGGACATGCTTAAAGTTTTCCTGAATTTTCTTCGCGAACAGCTAGACGTGGAAGATAGTGCTATAAGGTTACGGGTGAGTTGTTACCTAGGAAACGGTTTGAGCGCGGAGGAAATTGAAAATTGGTGGCTGACACAATTGAATTTACCCGCATCGTCATTGGACAAAACAATTATCAATATTCAACCTCGTCTGAGTAGCCAAATGCGAGGGAGAAAATTACGATATGGAATGTGTCATCTTCGAGTATATAGCACTCAGGCATTGCAGCATATTTATGGAGCTATCCAAGAATACATAGGCATTGATAAACCGGAGTGGTTGAGGTAATATTTTAAAAATTGGGCGGTTAGCTCAGTTGGTAGAGCGCCTGACTTACATTCAGGAGGTTTCACAGGTTCGAGCCCTGTACCGCCCATCCACAAAAAACGCATACCATTGGTGATATGCGTTTTTGTTTTGTCGATAATCCACAAGATACCATACCAATTAAACGAATTTTTTGTGAAGGTTTGTTGCTTTATAACGGCATCTTAGGCTATGATTACAGCAATCTGTTACAATTTCGTTTGAATAGCGTCTGAAAACCATTAAGCCAGGGGTGGATATGGTAATGCTCCAATCGGATAATCGGCAAATATTGATCGTCGAAGATGATGAAGATACCGCTGAAGTGGTCTCGACACTGCTGAACGATGCAGGTTATAACACCGTTTCGGTGGAGCGTGGGCAGCAGGCCTTAAGTGAAATCGCCAGCACTGCGCCCGATCTCGTACTGCTTGATCTGAATTTACCTGACATTCATGGTCTGGACGTACTCAAGGAAGTCCGCACCCATTCGTTTATGCCTATGATTGTGGTCAGCGGGTTCACACGCGAGAAAGATAAAGTCATAGCACTGGAAGCCGGAGCAGATGATTATCTTTCAAAGCCCTTCTCACCAGAAGAACTCATCGCCCGTGTGGGTGCCCTGCTGCGGCGTATCGACTGGACTCCCCAACCGGAGACCAAGTTAATCGTTCGCCAGCTTGAATTGGACATCCCGCGACGACAGGCAATGATTCGTGGTCAGCGACTGCATCTGACACCTATTGAGTATGGGATTCTTGTCACAATGATGCGCAACGCGGGGCAACTTGTCACCCATGATGATCTGCTGCGGGGGGTATGGGGCGAGCAGTACGAAGGCGATTATTCTGTCCTGCGCGTCAATATCTCGCGGCTGCGGCAGAAAATTGAGCAAAACGCGCGCCATCCAACGTACATTGTGACTGTGCCCGGTCAGGGATACCGGATGCCTACCGAGCGTCTCTAAATTGTCCCAATCAATTGCCTGATCAGCCGCTTTGTGCTACTCTAGCCAACAGAATCATCCATAAACCTCACCTCCTGCCCCGGCTGCGGGGTAGACAGCGCTATACGCCCAATGAGGTGGGTTTCACACGCGGTTGAGGTAATTGGAATCGTGCCTGGAGATTACGCGGTTTTAGCCCCGGTTTATGATGTTATTGGTATGTCGGATTATGCACAGCGCATAACCCCGCATTTATTGGATTACGCCCAACACATTGATTGGTTGGGGCGGCGTATCATTGTGCTTGGTTGTGGTACAGGGGTCAGTATTGAGTATCTATCGAATTACCCCTTTGCCATTACAGGTATTGACAGTTCGCCGGAAATGCTCGCTATTGCACGGGAACGACTGTCCGATCCCGGTCTGAACATCAAATGGCAGCAGCAGGATATTCGTGAACTCGGCAACCAGTTGACCGCCGCTGATCTGGTGCTGGCGCTGAATGTCTTTAACGAAGTCAACAGCCTGCGTGACCTGGAAACCGCGTTCATTGGGGTACAGAAGTCGCTTGAAGCGGGCAAGCTGTTTTTGTTTGACATGGCAACCGTTCAAGGCTTGACTGAAGCTGGTCTTGCCGGTAACAAGCTCCTCTACAATGACCCGCAAAACCTCACGGTTTTCACGGTTAACGATTACGATTACGAACGCCAGATGCAGACCATTCAATATTTGATATTTCAGCAAAAAGGTCAGCTTTGGGAACGAAGTGAGGCCAAACGTATTTTGCGCGCCTTCCCCACGCAGGCTGTGGCCTCTCTGTTGCAGCGCAGCGGTTTTAACATGCGTGCTATTCTGAATGGCGATCTTGAGCCATATGAACCGAATACATCCCGCGCGACCCGTGTGGTCTTCGTGGCTGAAAAGCAATAAACATGATGGATATGACACTTAATACATCCGGACTCAACATCCCTGTAGACCAGGAACACGCTGGTCTGCGCTTTGCCATTGTCGTTATTTTCATCGTATTCTGGATTATTGGGTTTGCGATTTCGAATGCATTGATCCCCAATGCCGGATTCAATATTATTGCCGGGATCATCGGCTTCGGAGCAGCAGCGCTCGGCGGGCGATTACTGGAACCAATTCTGAAGGCGCGATGGCCGAGCGGGCGCGAAGTAAAAATTGATGAAAATGGAATTCGCGTGACCCTGCGCGGGAAAATACAGGAAGAGGTTAAATCCAGCGAACCTGTCAGTGTCCTGCTGTGGCGTTTTAAAGTAAAACGACGCGGACGAGTACCCAAAGGATGGTATGTCATCGCCTGTGCTTTGGAGCAAGACGATAATTACCTACCTGTTTATGCTTTTATGTCGCCTGAAAAGAGCGAAGCACTCAATAAAACCATGCGCTTTACCGAGCTTTTGAGTGATAAAGCTGTCAAGAATGTAAAACAGGATTCGCTGCGGGTGGCAGGGGAACAACGCCGCCTGCATATGGCGGAAGCCCATCGCTGGAATAACGGTGCGGAAATGACTGCTGAGGATTTTGAGCGCTTTATCGAGCGCCTGAATGGACTATTCCCGCAGTGGATACCCTGACTCTCGTCCAGACGACCCCACAACCCAAAAATTTAGCCCCGTTTCTCCTCAAGCTGCTGGTGAGCACACTGTTGGCGGCACTTTTGCTGAGTTTATCGTTCAAACCTGTGCTTGCACAAAACACGCTCGAATTGTTCGTACCCGTGAACGGTGAGATCGCCAGCGGGAGCGAACAACGCTGGATATTTAGCGCTCCAAATGGCGCGGTGTTATCGTTCCTGGTTGAAGCCACTTCAGGCAATCTTGACCCGGCTTTTCGTGTTCTCAGCAGTGCGGGTGTCCAGCTTATCAGCAATGATGATTATGACTACCCAACGAGTAAAGACGCGCTGCTGGAAGCCATCACTATCCCACGAACCGACAGTTACACCGTCGTTGTATACGGTTCAGGCGAAACATCAGGGGAATATCAGCTCACGATGTTCTCCGGCTTCTCTCAAATCGAAGCCAGTGATAACTTCAATGGCGATTTGAATTGGGAAGCCGTCAACGATGCACTTACCGTTAAAGGCGATAATGGCCTACTCACTTTAGGGTTAGACGGAATTAATCAGACTGGCATTGCGATTAATCCAAAGGCTAAAACACCTGGCGATTATTATGCACAGGTCAATGTCAATGTAGGTGGCGACAGTGGTTGGATTGTCGGTATGAGCGCTCGTCAACAGGATGCCGATCATTACTACCTGCTGCAAATCAATGAAAATGGTCAGTGGCGATTCAGTCTGCACCTACCGGATAGGGATCAAGTTCTACGGGATTGGACACCACATCCCGCCATTGTAGCCGGGAATGGCAGCTTTACTTTGGGGATGATGGTCAACGGCGCGGGATTTGATTTTTTCTACAATGGTCAGTTTTTCGGGCGGCTAGCCGACACCACACTGAGCGATGCTGGACAAATTGGGCTGGAAGTCGCCACACGCGCAACATTGACCAGCCAAACCACTGGCAATTTCGATGATTTAATCATCACCGCCCCACTGGAGATTAAAGGGGCACGTCTGGTTCCACAGCAGTTAATGGGTGGCAAGCCATCGGACACCGCACAGGAACTTCAACGCCGCAGCTTAATTCCAGCAGGCGGAGCGATGGATTTAACCGTTGCCAGTAGTTTTGTCGAATCGCGCCGTCCCGGTGTGGAGCGTGTTATGTTGGGACGCGGCGCAACTTACGGCAATTTTGCACTGGGGTCTACCATTTCATGGACAGCGGCTTCGAGCGGCGTTACTGGTTGTGGACTGGTCTTTCGTGCGTCCGACGATACACATTACATGCTGGCTTATCTTGACCAGACAGGCGCTTACGGTGTCTCACAGCGCGATGGCGATTCCTTCAATCCGGGCATTTTTGGTGAGGGTGTCAATCTAAAGGAACCACTGCACCAACTCGTCTTAGTCGTGCGAGACAATCATCTGGTTTATTATCTGGATGGTGTGTATCGCGGCTCACTGGAAACCACCCTTGTTGATGGGGCGATAGGCAACACAGTTGTAAACTTTGAGCCAATCAGCACGTCCTGTCAATTCAATGATACCTGGGTATGGAACTTTTCCGGTACGGGATGAAATCCACCAGCGGCAAAATTAGCGTTCAATAGGTAGACTATTGCGGCAGGCGAGATGAGATCGAAACCGTAAATCTCCCGCCTTTTCGAAAAGGATTGTTATGGACTCCATTGAAGCCGCCATTTTACGCACAGTGCTTTATGCTGATGTATTCAATTTCCCCATGACGGTAGAAGAAATTCATCACTTTTTGATCTATGACCGCCCTATTCGTCTGGAACAAGTCAAACAAGCGATTGATACGTCGCACTGGTTATCCGAGATGCTGGAACAGATTGATCGCTATGTCGTTTATATCGGGCGCGGCGATCTGATTGCGGTACGTACTGCGCGGGAACAAGCCTCGCAGCATCTCTGGCCTCTGGCTGTACATTACGGCAATTGGCTGGCGCACCTACCCTTTGTGCGAATGGTGGCGTTGACCGGGGCATTGGCTATGCGAAACGCTGCTGATGATGACGATGATCTCGATTATATTCTGGTAACGACTCCGGGGCGTGTTTGGATTGCGCGCGCATTTGCTATTCTGCTGGTTCGTCTGGCGCGGATGCAGGGTAAAGAAATCTGTCCCAATTATGTTCTGGCGGAAACCTCCCTTGAGCAAGAGTGGCGGAATATCTTCATGGCACATGAAATCGTGCAGATGGTTCCGCTCTACGGATATAGTCTTTACCAGCGTTTTCGCAGTGCTAACCATTGGGTGGAACAGGAGCTTCCTAATGCCGAAGATACCTATTACAGCGAACCAGAACGTCCTTTAGGGTGGTTCTGGGGCAGAATCAAGAGCGCTATGGAAATGATACTCGGCGGATCAGTCGGAAATAAAATCGAACATTGGGAATATCAACGTAAGCTCCAGCGATTCGCGCCGGATATGCAAAAGCCACATTCATCTGCCCGTCTGGACGAAACGCAGATTAAAGGCCATTTTGACGATCATGGGCACCCGGCTTTGCAGCAGTATTTCCAGCGTCTGCACGATTATGGATTGGATAACCAGCCTGCCGCCATGACAGGAGATTAGCAGAAAATTATGACTTTGCGTTTTGATCACGCAGTTATTCTGGCCAACGATCTGAACACTGCGATTCAGGATTATCAGACTCTGGGACAAAACCAGAACTATTGGAATCGGTTGACCCGAATGACAGAACGAACTTCCTGTTTATGTTCCAGTATGGCGAAGGATTCGGCGGCTATGCCCTGCTCTCACAGGATTTGGCGGCTGACACTGCCGCAATGCAAAGTCGTGGTCTGGAGGTGCAGCTTCGTCCTCCCGGCGGACGGGCGCGACCTGATGGTCAGGAATTGCGCTGGCATAGCTCGATGATTAACGGCTCAATGACACCGTTTTTCATTCAGGATGATACGCCGCGTGTGCTGCGTGTGCCAGATGATGCGGATAAAATCTATCAACCAAATGGTGTAACAGGCGTTTCTGAATTGAAGGTCGCAGTTATGAATGTAGAGGCGGGAATCCGTCGATATGAGGCGATCTTTGGGATACCAGCCAATCGAGGTGCAGCAAGTTTTCAACTCAACGGCTTCACGATTCAACTCGTTCTTGCGGGTGTCAACGAAGATCGCCTTGCAGGAATAGTTTTAACAGGCGACAAAAAGCAAATTTTGGATATTACACTCACACACGGAGCAGCGATGGAGATCGTGGGCTAACGAGACTCGTCAGCCCATCTTCTGTTTCAGAAGTCAATTGAGCTGGATTGATTTGCCAACTTCCGGTTGAAACCACATGGTACGCGGAGGGCCAGCTAACTGAACCAGACGCACAGGGCCAGACACTACAATCCAGGGCATGTCGATTTCCTCAGCAGGTGGCACGTCTATTGAGACCAGTGAAATCCCCGCCTGACTGATAAGCGGATTAACCCTGCCGACACCTGTCGAATTGAAAACAGTTACATTATTCCCCACGCCTCCCCCATGAATCAGGATTTTCCCCGGTGAATAAGTATCATTCCACATCACGTAGAGGGTCGAATCGGGAAATGTAAAAGTAATGATGGTGACTTCAGGCGTATTGAAACGCTGGATATTGGTCGCCCCGGCAAAACGATTAATGACCTGCTGATAAGCATAAAACGCTGGACGGCGTGAGTCATCATAACGAACCAGCCCCCAGGGTTCGGTCTTCCCCACCGTGAAATTATCGTCATACAGGCGATAGACTGCCAGCCGATCTATACCTGCGGCAAGGGCTGTAGCGCTGGCCTGCACGATAAAATCCGCCTGCTGGTCAAGATTAACATGGAAGGGTGCATCATAGGGAGTGAGTGGGTCAAGGCGCGGGCTGGCGTTGTACTCGTCAAACCACATTTCCTTATCGGTCAGACCAAAGTGGAAAAGCATCTGACGATATGCACCAATAATTCTCCATACACTGGAGGTCGTGAAATAGAGATGGATGGAAATGCCATCGAAATACCAGTTGTTTTCCGCCGCTTGATCGTCAGTGGAAATAATACCCAGCAGACGATAGAGATAAGAAAATCGCCCCTCAGTCCAATCACTCCACCAGGTCATACCAGCGATCTGAATATGTGCTTCGGGATCAGCCGCGTGAGCCGCCTGATAAGCCACTTTCAGCATGGCATAATAGTCATGAACATCACCCTGAAATTCAACAGTCCCCTGACCATCACGGACATCAGGTTCATTCATGATAATCCAGTGGTGAATGCCGCGCGCACTGTAATACTTCACCAGGCGGGTTACGAATGCGCCATAGTAATTCAGCGGATCGTCATAAGGCAGATCAATATTATCGGGAACCGCGCCTACTGAACCTGATGGCGATGCCCAGGCGGGTGTACCTTTGATAAGGCCGACCACCTGCCGATTAGCCTGCTGGTCGGAGTTAATGTATTCATCCGGCACAGCGCTGGTATCAAATTCGTTGGTATTGTTGGGTTGAAAGTAATTCCAGGCAAAAATAATACGATCCCACGAGGCACCCAACTCAGTAGCCTGTTCGGGTCGATAATAGGCTTCGACTATACCAAAAACGGGTGATTCGGGTTCTGTGGGGGTATCAACTTTGTCTTGTGCAGAGACAGGAACCAGTACGCATAACAACAGCAACAGCATGAAAGCCAAACGAAACCGCATTGTCAACCTCAGTGTGTAAGCAAAATATCATTCATAATAACAAAAAACCCAATCCACCAGTGTAAAGATTCCGGTAGGATTGGGTTTGTTTCACTTAGACGGACTGCGGTTCCGTAATTACTTCTTCATCACCGCACCGAGTGTATCGCACGCAGGGCAAGAACCACCCGGACGCAGAATGGCATAGCCACCCTGCGGATCATCTGCCGTGAAATATGGGAAATCCACATTGAAAACGATCATCAACCGAACCTTGCCACTCTGAGCAGAAAGTGTAGCCGCTTCTGCCAGCCATGCAGCCTGTTCCGCGACGCTGGTATTCTGTCCCCAGGCAAAGTTAGCGGGCAGCGGTGTGGTATAGCCTTCCGGCGAGAGATAACCCAGTTCGGTAAAGCAAACTGACTTGCCACCGAAGGGCGCGTAACCACGACCCAGCATGGAGCTAAAGTAGTAAGTGGGATATGAACCACGTGGGTCATTGGTGTTCTGCGAGGGCGGGATTACGCCTTCGTTATAGTGCAGACCGACGCAATCCATGTACTGTGCGGCGCTGGCCTGTGCCATCTGCTGCATGAAGGTATCGTCATTGCAGCCATTCGCAGTACATCCTGCCGCGCCGAAGAAGCCAGTAGGTGCGGGTGCCGCGCTGATAACCAGTGTAGCCGAATTCTTCGATTTAATGGCATTGAAGGCTGCCGCCAGCATGGTGGTGTAGCTGCTGCCACTGATGGTTCCAACAGGCCATTCGCGATCAATATTGGGTTCGTTCCAAACTTCAATCGCGTCCGCGCCCAAACCTGCAACACCGCCCAGGAACTGCGCGAAGCTGTTCACATAATTATTGAAATCGCCCATCTGGTCTTTGGAGCCTTTAATGCTCAACAGAATCTTGAAGCCATTCGAGTGGGCAGTATTAATCTGATTAGCGGTCTTGCCCGGATCATCACCCAAAGCAAATTGAACCTGCTGCTTGGCCCATTTCATGCCAGCGCGATTCATCAGTCCCAGTGTGTTCAAGCTCATATCCAACGCCTGTCCACCCAGTTCAAAGCTGCCGCCTGCGGCACTGCCTGTAACTGGCGGGGGAAGACTGCCAGGGGTGCCATTCGGGACGGGGGTAGGTGGAACGGCGGCATCAATATGATCGCAAACAGCCAATTCTTTCAGGTCAAAGCTGATGCGCCCCTGAAAAACCTCGCCGCGCAGGCTGGTAATCGTATACGTCCAACCGAAATATATTTTACGGGCGGTCGTGATATCTTCGAGATCAACGCAAGTATCAATCCCCCCCTTCCACTCGCTCTGCTCCCATTCGTATGACTTGACAATGGTCAAGTCGACTGAACGAGCTTCCTCAATCGCATCCCGCAACGCCGAAAAGCCACGCCAGATAGGGTCATTGGGGGTAGCTGTTGGGACACTTTGCGCCAGAGCAGGCGTTCCCAATGGCAGCACAAGCCCTACCATCAGCAGTGCCAGCATTGCGATAATGCCGATAAATGGGCGATTAATTCGTTGCATTCCTCAACCTCTTCAATAATTCAAATGATGTCGCGGCTGGTTTCCCCACCTGCGATAGCTCATTACCTTACCGTGAACTGCGGATTTTACCAGATACGAACAGTCCGTTGTAGGGGTCTATCATCCTGCAAGGCATAACTACAGCACAAAGCGTAGGGAAATCGTTGGGAATCAAAAGAGCGGGCATTCAACCCGCTCTTGATGATCCGTGTATGACTCGGATTATCCGAGGGTCTGGGTCGCTTCACGACGCAGCATGGTGAAGCGTTCCATCAAAGCCGGGTTGCCTTGTCCCGCGATCTGTTCTTCTACAGCGTCCATCGCTGCCAGGAAGGGGGTACCATATTCATTGATATGCTGCGTCAACATACCGCGTGCATCATCATCGGACGGCGCACTCAGCAGTTCATTGATAAAACGCAGTTCCGGCGGCATATGGGCTTGCAGCGCACCGATCACACGATTGTAAATATCCTTCAAGCGCGCGCTGGCATTGACATCTGCCCGGCGAGTGGCATCCTGAATATTAAGCGAAAGCACCTGCATGAAGGTCGAATCAATCATGCCCAGATTGGCAGCAATCAGTTCATCGGGATTCTGGCTGGTCAGAATAGCGCGAAGCAAATTCGCGGCTTCCTGCATCGCCATCTGCGCCTGCTGGTCAACCATCGCAGTGAGTTCCAACAACTGCTCACGCAGACCTTCCAGCTTATCACGTTCACTGGCAGGAGCCTTGCTGATGTGCTGTGTCAGTTCCTGGAAGAAGTTGTAATCAAATACAGGACGCACCAATCCAACCAGGGCTTGCAGACTGTTTTCATCATCCATGTATTCAATTGCCAGCTTCAGAAAATCGGCAGGCTGCGCCTGTTCACCGAGAGCGTTAACGGCTTCAGCGACCTTTTCAATTGCGGCTTCCTGTGCCTGACTTTGCTCCATCAGCTTCTTGCCAAAAGTCGAAAGCTCGACGATGCGATTCTGGACATAAGCCACACGTTCCGCGAGCGGTTCACGCCCCTGCTGTAAAAATTGCTGGAGCGCTAAGGTCATCGTCTGGAAAAACTGTGCGTCGATTCTTGCGTCGTTTTGCTGGACAAGTTCGGGCAGTGTTTCTTCCGAAGCCTGAATAAACGTTTCGACCAACTTCACCCGATCCCGCTGCGCCTGCATCATTTCCGGTGTCACGCCATCAGCCTGCAATACCTGATCGACCAGCCCTTGCATGGTCAATGCCTGCCTGGGTTGCAGCATATATGCCTTGAATGCGCCCTGCGGTAGATTGGAAGTCACTTCACGCAGCAGATCGCCAATAGCTTTTTCCTGCGCATCTCTGGACAATCCCAATTCCATCGGCACAAATGAAATCAACAGTTCTTTCGAGCCATCATGATAAAGCAGCGGCATCAAAACGGTATTGGGCGCACCGCAGTTGGGACAAGGAACTGTATTAATGCTTCCGGAAAGCAAAGCCACTTTGGCCTGCGGATTTTTCCCTGGGTCAATCAACCCCTGTACATTCGCACGAATAGGCTGGCGGCATTGAACACACGAAATAGTCGTTTGCATAAATTATGGAACTCCGTAACTCAAGATAGGCGGTCAGGCGATTAGCCGACCTCCAATCGCTCACAGTGGGATTGTAAAATAGAAAGTTGAACCTGCGCCAGGTTTGCTTTTAACGCGGATGCTGCCGCCATGTGCTTCAATGATGGCTTTTGCCAGATAGAGACCTAACCCGGTTCCTTTGGTCTTGCGGCTCATTGGCCCGTCGACCCGATAGAAACGATCAAAGATATGTTCCTGCTCGCCTTCGGGTATGCCTACACCTTCATCCCGCACAAACAGAGTAATATACCCCTCATCGACTTCACCACCAACTGTGATCGTGCCACCTGTTGGGGAATATTTGATGGCGTTACTAACCAGATTATCCAAAACCTGTCGTAAACGCACCTCATCGGCCTGAATGACCGGAAAAGCAGTTGGGAAATTCAGTTCAAAAGTGTGGGTGGTCGTCTGAGTCTGGAAGCGTTCGACAACACGCGCGGCCAGATCATCCAACTTGACATCGCCTAAATCGAGTCGCATCCGCTCCGCCCGCAGTTTACTGGCAGCCAGCAGGTTCTCAATTAATTCCGTCAGACGATCCGCTTCTTCTTCAATCACCTGTAGACTGTCATGAATAACCTGTGGTTCCCAGGATGCATCCTCGCGATTGAGCGTCCCGGCATAGCCTTTAATCAGGGCTACGGGAGTTTTCAATTCGTGGGAAACAGTAGAAATGAAAACGTTCTGCATTTCCTGTGCGCGGCGAAAATTTGTGATATCGCGCACGTTGGCAATGATGTTTTCCAACCGATTATCGTCACTCAAGAGCGGCGCGTAGGTAATCCCAATGCTGAGGGTCATGCCATCCTTACGGAGTAAGTCACCTTCCACATACAGGGTTTCCAGCGGCGCATCATTTGCCATACGAAACGGCCAGCCTTCCGAAACAGCCTGCCCTACATCGCCTTTTTCCAGCTTTTTCCAGGTAATCACTGCATCCTGATGCTGTCCGACCGAATCCTGCGCCGACCAACCCGTCATACGTTCCAACGCCCGGTTGAAACGCAAAATCCGCAGCTGCGCGTCCAAGATCATGACACCATCAGCACTATATTCCAGAATAGCGGCTAGCTGCTTCCGTTCCTGGTCAATGCGCGTGTAGAGCTGCGCATTGTGGACAGCAATAGCAGCCTGGTCGGCAAAGCTCTGCAAAATCTGGAGGTCATTTTCGCTTGCCTGAATCCAGTACGAACGAAAAATGATGATGAGGCCAACGGGTTTCCCGGCAATTACCAAGGGCAAAAACAGTGATTGGCGCAGCTTACGATCCAGCGACACTGCCATCTGGTTCAATTTAGTGTTGAGGAAATCCCAATCGAATCCCTCTCCTGCGCTGCTGACCAATTCGGCTAACCGTTCATTGAGATCAGGCAAACTCTCAGGCTCCACCCCAACATGGGCATGGATCGTGTATTGTTCGTCCGATTCACGCAGCGCGACCAATCCAACCTGCCCGCTCAACATCGCAACTGAAGCCTTGAGAACCAAATTCAAAACTTCGCCCAGATCAAGCTGGGCGGTCATTGCGCGCGATATTTGCAGCAGGAAGTCGCGCTGGAGAACACGGTTATCGTAAAGCATCAACATGGTGTTAATTGTAGCATGACACGAATCGTGAATAAAGCACCCATCGCAATTTCTATTACAGTTCTGACAAAATTCCCTGTTGAATTTTTTGCGAGGCGCAATAGATAGCGAAACTAACGCTTCATACGTGCCATAGCTGCGGAAATATCCGCCACGCCCCCTTGTGTCACGACTAATGCCGCCGCGCCGATGATACTAACATTATCGCCCAAAGCGGCTGGTTCAATGCGCAGGTTTTCCCAGTAGGCACGATCTATGCAATACTGCTGAATGGCCTCCCGCATCGGTGCGAAAAGAGGTTCGCCGATAGCACTGACACCGCCGCCGAAAACCAGCATTTCGGGATTAAAGAGATGCAGCAAACTGACCATGCCCAAACCGACGATGCGTCCGGCTTCACGCACAATATCTAATGCCAGCGCATCCCCCTGCTGTACCGCCTGCCCTACCGTTGCGCCCGAAATGGCTTCCAAATCACCGTTCACTAAGTCCCGCATGACCGATTTCTCTCCCGCTTCGATACGGGCACGAGCATGACGCGCCAACGCAGGGCCAGCCGCCTCTTTTTCCAATGTACTGACGCGATCACCGACAAGCATGATGATGTGACCTGCTTCCGCCGCAAGCCCACCCGTACCGAGCAGCATCTTGCCATCGCAGATCATGCCGCTGCCAATACCCGTACTAAGGGTGATAAAAACAACATCCCGACAGCCACGCGCCGCACCGAGTACCGTTTCCGCCAAGCCCGCTACATTGGCATCATTACCCACATAGACCGGCACACCAAATTCATCATGTAACACCTGCCCCAGCGGTACGTTGTGCCACCCCTTGAGGTTAGGCGGTGCAACGACCACTCCGGTAATCGGATTAAGCGGTCCCGGTGCAGAAATGCCGATGCCTGCCACCGACGCACCATCCTGTGGCCACATGTCGTGAATCAACAGCTTGATTCGTTCGAGTGTCGCGTCTACTCCTTCGACACTCTCCCTTTCGCTTTCGGTCAGAGTCTCCTGGCGGGCAAGAATATCCAGTTGATGGTGGGGGCGGGCAACCTACCGCGGAGTTCCGCCCGAATCGAAAACACCGATGATGGTTTGGGGCCATTATCGCACTAAGTTCCTGTTGCCGAATAAGATGAGCGGGGCATTCCCGCAGTTATCCGGAGTGAGATTACCCGATATTATGCCACAAAACGATCATTTTACGCTCAAAAATCGCCATCTGGAGTTGAACGGGTGTTCCGTGATTGTTAGAATGAACTCACATTGTGTTCCCCGTTAACGACAGGACAGATCCATGAGCCGTATTACACCGCTGCGCCAGCAGTATCTCGACATCAAGGCGCAGTATCCCGACTGCATCCTGTTTTTCCGCCTCGGTGATTTTTACGAAACCTTCGATGAAGACGCGGAAGTCGTCTCGCGCGAACTCGATCTGGTGCTCACTGGTCGTCCGGTAAGCAAAGAAGAACGTGTCCCGATGGCGGGAGTCCCGCATCACGCATTGGAGAGCTACGTTTACAAGCTGATCGAGCGCGGTTATCACGTTGCCATTTGTGAGCAAATGAGCGAACCGGACGGACGCGGCATCGTAGACCGGGAAGTGACGCGGGTCATTACACCGGGGACCATCACGGAACCAGAACTGCTGATGGAAGACCGCGCCAATTATCTGATGGGCATCTTCCCCGTCGGTGATGTGGAAACGGGTCAATGGAATAAAGCCGGAATCGCTTACGTCGATGTATCAACCGGAGAATTCGCCGCTACGCAGCTTGAAGGCGAGAATGCCGGAGTGCTGGTGGTCGAAGAACTGGCACGTCTGAGTCCACAAGAAGTGATTATGCCGCAAAGCTGGGTCGAGCGTGGTGTATCCTTCCCGGCAAACATCCACCTGACATCGGTCATGGATTGGAAATTCGAAAAAGGACACGCCGAACAAGCGCTCACCAATCATTTTCAAACGCGCACTGGACGGCTACGGGCTGGCTGAAATGCCCGCTGCGATTTGTGCGGCGGGCGCGGTGCTTTACCAATATGTGCGCGAAACCCAGCGCAGCACGCTTTCGCAGGATCACCAGCTTACGCGCCTATTCGACAGCCAGCTTTATGGTGCTTGACCTTCACCCGCCGCAATCTGGAACTGACCAAAATATCCGTAGCCGCAAGGTAGAGGAAGCCTGCTGGGCGTTGCCGAACTGCTTCGATGACGGCGATGGGCGCACGGCTCTGCGCATGGCTGAACCAACCCCTGCTCGATCTCAGCCGATTGAACGCCCGTTTGGATGCGGTCGAAGCCCTGACGCAGAATGAAGCCTTACGGGCGGAGCTGCAAACTGCTCTGAAAAGCATCTCCGACATTGAACGCCTGACCAATCGCCTGCTCATCAATGAAAGCCGGGCCGCGCGATTTGCTCGGACTGCGTACAAGCCTCGAAATGATCCCATTTATTCAGAAATTGATCGAACCTGTCCCGGCGCTCGCCGCGCTGCTCAAAACACTCCATGCCTGCGAAGAAGTGACCGACCACATCATTCGCGCGATCACCGATGACCCACCTGCTGTGCTGAATACTATCGGCGCGATCCGGGCTGGTTACGCTAAAGAGCGACGATATTCTCAGCGCGACGTGCCGGATGCGGCGAATGGATTGCCAATCTCGAAGCGCAGAACGCCGCCGCACCGGAATTACAGCATCAAAGTCGGCTTCAACAAAGTATTCGGCTACTACATCGAAGTCAGCCATGCCAATGTGGACAAAGTACCGAAGATTACATCCGCAAGCAGACCACAGCTGGAACGCTGAGCGTTATATCACGCCGAACTCAAGGAATACGAAACGCTGGTGCTGAACGCTGAAGAAGAAATTCTCCATGTCAGTACAGTTATACGAAGCGCTGTGTCAGGAACTCGGCAATTCCGCCAACCGCCTGCTGCAAAGCGCCAAAGCCGTTGCTCATCTGGATGCTTTTCTCTCATTGGCTGATGTGGCTGTAAGAGAAGGCTACACCCGCCCCAAACTGACTGATGACGATCTGCTGATCCTGAAAGATGGTCGCCATCCGGTAGTGGAAAAATTGTTGGATGACGGCATTCGTTATGTCCCGAATGATACCCATTTCGACAGCATGTCGCGGGTGCATATCATCACCGGGCCGAATATGTCCGGTAAATCAACTTATATACGGCAGGTCGCCATCATCACATTAATGGCGCAAATTGGCAGCTTTGTCCCGGTCGATGAAGCGACGATTGGGATGGTTGACCGTATATTCGCGCGTATCGGCGCACAGGATGAGATTCACGCCGGACAAAGTACCTTCATGGTCGAGATGGTCGAAACAGCGCGTTTGCTTTCGGGGAGTACGCGGCGCAGTCTCCTGATTCTGGACGAGGTGGGACGCGGCACATCCACTTATGATGGGCTGGCGATTGCCCGCGCTGTCGTCGA
>JBGAGR010000080.1:0-26135 GCA_044226645.1 Aggregatilineales bacterium | reverse complement strand
GGGTCAACCAGCGGATAAAGCACCGCCACGTCGCCTGATGGAGACCCTGAGCCGCAATGTGGACATCCTTGACCGGATGATCGTCGAACTGCTCGATATTTCCGAGATGAGCGCGGACACGTTCTCGATCCGACATGACACGCTGAACTTGCAGGACATGATCTGGAACGTGGTGCGCGGGATGACCCCGGAAGTGAAACGGGGACATCTGGACGTGAAGGTGATGACCAAAGATGCGCATACCCTTCAGATTTCGGGCGATGACGAGCGACTGCGCTGGGCGCTCGGTCACTTACTGCAAAACAGCGTCCGCTACACGGAAGCGGGTGGTCACATCATCATCACAGCTGGGCCGACAGGTCAGAACCAGGTAGCGATTCAGGTGATTGATAACGGCGTGGGCATCTCCAAGAAGGATTTACCACACGTTTTTGATCGATTCTACCGGGGTGAGCCGCGTACCCGAAGCGGTAAACTGCTCGACCCACGCGGTCTGGGACAAGGCTTGTTCGTCGCGCGGACGGTAGCGGAAGCGCACGGGGGCTACCTGAGCGTCCACAGCGATGTGGGACAGGGAAGCATTTTCACGCTGGTGCTTCCGGTTCAGCAAGCGGCGTAGGCTACCCCTCCCCTTAATCCCCTCCCCATTTCGCAAGCTCATGGAGAGGGGAAAATTCAGGTCAAGATAACATGAACGAACTACAAAGCCCTGAATATGATCGACTGGTCAATGTTCTCGACCAACTGATTGACCAAGTTGGTGAGAATGAAGCACATCCTCTAGCATCTCTGATGGAAATCATCAGCGTATTGATTGAAAAATACGAAGATGAACATGTACCCGAACTAGATGAACTTTAGATTATTCCTAATTCTGCGTTCGGTATGGCGCAGTTGGCAGAACTCCGCCATCGCTTCCCCTCAATTATGGCGATGGCGGCAATGACAGAAGTGTTTTTTGCATGGCACGCTATATCAAGTGAGTTCCAAGTTTCCAGAAAATTGCGCACATGACTTACCATCCCCGATTCT
The DNA here is from genome assembly GCA_044226645.1 of Aggregatilineales bacterium. Lineage (GTDB taxonomy): Bacteria > Chloroflexota > Anaerolineae > Aggregatilineales > Phototrophicaceae > CFX2. The sequence goes on along the minus strand of JBGAGR010000080.1, from coordinate 25,103 downwards.
GCCCTTCCGCAATGCGGGGAAGGCGGAGTTGAGGGGAAATGATTGCGACGGCGGCGATTGCGGAAAGCGTTTGCGCATTGCGCTAAGGCAGTTTAGAGTTCCAAGTGCTGAGTTCCGAGTTCCAAGTAATCACCATAAACAATCTGGTTTGAATTCGGTTTCGCGGCGGCGGCGAACATTTTTGCCGCCGCTGATTTTGCTGCAACAAAAGCTACCAGCCACCAGTTTCCAGTTTTTGCTGCCGTTCCGGGAGGGGGTGCTGGCAGCAAATCCCCCTTTGTTTTTGCCGCTGATGGCAAAATCATCTATTACCTCAAATTAAATCAGCACACCCGTTCTTATTGTAACACAAAAATCAGGCGTGTGGGTTCGAGTTTGCAAACTATAGAGGAGAAAATTCTTCTGTGATTAGAGGTTTGATTCCATACCATTTTAATGACCAACTTGAAACAGTTGCAATATCATCAGTGACCTTGTAGTGTATACCCTCTTCGGGCAAATAATCACGATTTGCAAGCCATTGGATAGTTGGAAGTAGACCTGAACTTGATCTAAGCTTTTTTGTAAGATGTTTAGCATTGACAATATTTACTTCTGCATCTTGAATTCCCGCTTGACCAATCCAGTTAGCCGAAACGACCACTAAGCCTAAAGTATATGAATTATCTATGCCCAAAGCATCAATTATTGGCCGATAATTTTCGTAAAAACTTTTCTTCAAAGACTTTAGTTGTGAAATCCCATCCTTCAATTCCTCTGACCTACTAATAACCTCGCCAATATCTGCTGGGTCAATAAACCATTTAAACTCCATCAAAAGACAAGTTTTTTCAGAGTCGGATATAATAGCTAAATCTATATCAGGCAAGCGAGAATCAGATGGCAAATGCGCATTAACGAATCTGTATGGAAGACCTTCCAATGCTGCTTCGATATTTTCCCTCATAATGTTTTCTTTTTGATTAACCAGCCCAGCATATATTTTCTTTTCCGAAGGAAGACGATTCAGTAAAACAGTCAAGTTTCTTTCAGGAGAAACACTTAACCATAGCCAAGGCATGAGAGCGTACTTTTGTTTATTAAGTTGAATAAGCGGTTGCAATGCAGGGTCTGGTTGTCGTATATCTCTGTTACCGTAAGTTAAATCAGCAAGTATTTCCGAGACTATAATTTCGTTCAGGCCTGAATATCTCACTATTCTCTGTAATAGCTCACTCTCCTCCATGACACGAATACTATCTACATAACCAGCGCCCACACAACCATTTATCGCTGCGAGATAGCGTGCGCACCAGTGAACACAAGCTATAGAGGCCATAGACATAAAAAAATCTCGATAATTTTGCAGGGAGTATCTAGAAAATTGCCAATTGCGAGGTAGAGTAAATGCATCACTAAATACATTCTCAACTTTACTCATTACATGATCAATAATTTGAGGATTCAGTCTATAATAAAATCTATCATGCTGGACTTTTAGAGTTCGTTCAACGTTACCAAACACATCATCAAGGGAAGGTAATGTGGGTTCAAATGACGGCTTTATAAGCCGATTATATGCTTCGTAGCGCACATCATCCAAAAAATCATGCTTTGGAAATATTTTCTTATCTCTAACCTCCAGTTCAATTAATTTTCGACTGGCATATGTGAAAGCTGCCACAAAGGGTTGATAGTCCTCTCCTAAGGTTAGAAGATCCCAAGAGGCCTGATAATAATCATCACTATAACTGGAAGGAATTCCACCTTCTTTTTCACATGTTTTATATAGCCAGAACAATGGATATTGCAGATGATTTACTAAATTGTCAGCAACAATAGACGAATCATACATTGACTTCATCTCTTGCTTAACCATTGATTTAAACATCATATCTTCAGCAAAAGCAAGCAAATACCACGCACTCGAAGCAAATTTACTCTTTACAAGTAGGTTTGATTTGTAAGCCGAATCAACTTCAGCTTCAATTTTCCGAAGTTCAGGTGAAATGAAATCTTGCAGATTATCTGTCATTCAATAGTCATTCACATACACATATACTAGAGCCTGACTTATATTTTAACACACTCTGTTTTCAGCCCATATACAATTTGATTGCTAGAGGGTCTTGCTCAGCTTGTCGAAGGTATAAGAAGCACCATACCTTGCTTATGACCAATTCAAAACAGAGATTTTCCGCATATTCGTTACATGCGTCGTGTTGAGGCTTGCCAAACGTTATTTGCTGTAAGAGTGGCAACTCGTTACAATCCGGTACCATCGCTGTTGATTTTTTGGAGCAAGCCTGGTGAGTTCAGTCGGGGCCTTTACATTCGTTCTTCACACCCACCTGCCCTACGCGCGTCTAGCCGGACGCTGGCCTCACGGCGAGGAATGGATTCACGAAGCCGCCAGCGAAACCTATGTCCCGCTGCTGGCAACCCTCAATGATCTGCTGGAAGAAGGCGTGAAATTTCATCTGACGCTGGGCATCACGCCTGTGCTAGCGGAACAACTGGCTGACCCCGATGTGCTGGAACATTTCGAGCAATATCTGGATGACCGCATCGCGCTGGCAACGAGTGATATGGCGTATTTCGAGGCGGCAGAAACGGCAAATGCCGAGATGCGCAAGCTGGCGGAGTGGTATCGGAACTGGTTCACGAACGTTAAAGACACTTTCCAAAAACGCTTCAACCGCGACATCATTGGCGGGTATCGACGTTTGCAGGACGCAGGCTGCATCGAGATCATCACCAGCGCGGCGACTCACGCCTATCTGCCGCTGCTGGGGCGCGATACGTCGATTGTGGCGCAGTTGAAAACGGCGATTCGCAGCTATGAACGGCTGTTTGGTCGCCGTCCGACAGGGGTATGGCTGCCGGGTATCCGGCCTGTGACCGATGGGGTCGGCAATGCGATCATGGCCTAGCGTCCAGGCGGTCAACCGTCCGGCCTATGTGACATGGGTCGGCAGCGTCCCGGTCAACCTGCCGATCATGGACTGGTGTTTTTCAGCGAAACGGTGACCGATGGGGGTCGGCAGCGTCCCGGTCTGGAAACCTTTCTAGCCGATCATGGACTGCGGGTGTTTTTCAGCGAAACGCATACCATCACCGGCGGTCAACCGGTGGGCGTGGCGACAGGCGACATCATCGGGCCATATGGCTATGTGAAACGTCGCTATGTCATCCCGGCGAGTCCGATACCGATTGAGCCAGAACGTCCGGCGACAACCTATAAGCCCTATTATGTGAGCGAGACGGTAGCTGGTCTCAAAGCCGAGCATCATTCGAATGTGGTGGTGATCGGGCGGAATAATCGCACCGGAATGCAGGTGTGGAGCGCCGATTGGGGCTATCCGGGCGATTTCGATTACCGCGAATTTCATAAGAAGGCGGGGACGAGCGGCCTGCAATACTGGCGTGTGACGGCGGCGAAAAGCGATTTATCCGAGAAGGATTACTATCACCCGGAATGGGCGGCGATGAAAGTTGACCAGCACGCCGAACATTATGCGCATATGGTCGGGGATTTGCTGCGCGAATATCATGCGCAAACGGGCGAATTTGGTCTGATCGCATCGAATTATGATACCGAACTTTTCGGACACTGGTGGTTCGAAGGCGTGGCGTGGCTGGGCAAAGTGCTGCGGCATCTGGCAGCCGATCAGGATGTCGAACTCACCAGCGCGACGGCATTTATCGACCAGCATCCACCAACCGAGGTGCTGCATATCCCGGAAGGCTCATGGGGCAGCAATGGGACACACTTCACCTGGGACAATGGTGATACCCATTGGATGTGGGGGCCGATTCACGAGGCGGAAGGCACGATAGAAACGATGGTCGTGCACTTCCCCAGTCCGACGGACGATGAGCAGTATGTGTTGAATCAGGCGGCGCGAGAACTGCTGCTGCTGCAAAGTTCGGACTGGCCTTTCTTAGTCACGACAGGTCAGGCGCGAGAGTATGCGATTCAGCGCTTCAGCCAGCATTTGGAGCGGTTCAATAAGCTGATTGAGAGCGTCACGAGCGGTCAGCCAGATCGCGCATTGGCGGAAACATACTGGGAATTGGACAAGGTTTTCCCGGACATTGATTACCGTTGGTTCAGTTTACTGTAGACGATTAACACACCAAGAGGAATGGGAAACAGATCACCATGAACATTTTATTTGTTGGAGCGGAATCTGTTCCCTTCGCGAAAAAAGGTGGATTAGCCGATGTGATGGGGTCACTGCCACCGAAGCTGCGCGAGTTGGATGTCGATGCGCGCATCATGATTCCATTTTATGGCTCGATTACCAGCGAAAAATATCCAATTGAGTGGGCATTTTCGTTTCAGTTCACACGTCCAACCGGAACTTCCGAGGTACAGGTCTTTACCAGCAGTTATGAAGGCGTGCCATTCTATCTGATACGGGCGTGGCCTTATTTCGGGCAGGAAGCACCGGGCATGGTGTATTCCGAGTGGAACTGGGATGTGCCGCGCTACATTTTCTTCAATCAGGTGGCGATGGCGGTGGCCTGGGAACTGCGCGTGCGTGAAGGCTGGTTCCCAGATATTTTCCACGCCAATGATTGGCACACCGGACTCCTGCCCTTCCTGCTGGACATCAGCCGGGGCGACCCGAACTGGGACGGCGTAGGTTCTGTCCTAAGCATCCATAACGCGGGCGAGGACTATCAGGGACAGAGTGTAGGCGGCTGGTTGTGGCAGCTTCAAATTCCGGGGCGCAATCACCCGGCGCTGATCTACAACGGCCTGACTGACAACATGCTGGCAATCGGAACGGCTTATGCCGATGCGGTTGTCCCGGTCAGTCCACGATACGCTGTTGAAATTCATTATCCCTACGCCAGCGGACGGATGTCCGGACTGGTTTTTGCGCGGACAGATGATGTTCACGGCATCCTCAACGGGATCGATGTCGGCTATTGGAATCCCGAAAGCGATGCATTGATTTCGTCAAACTACAACGCGGAAAATTTCGAAAAGAAACGTCCTGCTAACAAAGCGGCCCTTCAAAGCCAAACTGGGTTAGCGGCGCGAGACGATATTCCGATTGTGGGTGTGGTGACACGGCTGGTGAAGCAAAAAGGCTTCGATCTGGCAGTCGATCCATTGTTCCAACTGGTCGTGGAAAATAAGATACAATTCGTGCTGGTGGGTTCGGGCGATCCGATTCTGGACATCCGCTTTGCTGATCTGGCGCGTGCTTTTCCAGATCGTGTCACGGTAGAAACAGCTTACAATGAACCGCTGGCACATCAAGTCTACGCAGGCTGCGATATGTTCCTGATGCCGAGCCATTATGAGCCATGTGGAATTGGGCAAATGATCGCCATGCGCTACGGTGCGCTGCCGGTGGTGCGTGAAACAGGCGGGTTGGCGGACACAGTATTGAATTATGACAACGGCGCTGCTGAATACGGCAACGGCTTTGTCTTTCAATGGGAGGAACAAGAGGCCGTTTTAGGTACGCTGCGCTGGGCAATCGACACCTATCACAGCAAAAAAGATGCCTGGAAACGGATGCAAAAGCGGGATATGGAAACGGATTTTAGCTGGGACAAGAGCGCCCAAGCATACATTCAACTTTATCAGCAAGTCATCTCTAAACGGAGGGGAGTAGTTCGTAAATGAAAATCAAAGCTGTCATCCTTGCAGGTGGTGAAGGCACACGGCTGGCAACCCTGACCGCCAAACGCGCCAAACCAGCCGTACCGTTCGGCGGAAAATATCGAATTATTGACTTTACTTTGAGCAACTGTGTCAACTCGAACATTTTTGATGTGCTGATCCTGACTCAATACCGTCCACACAGTCTGAACGATCATATCAGCCGGGGTCGTCCCTGGGATTTGGATCGCTCATTCACGGGTGGCGTGCAGCTTCTTCAGCCCTATAAGGGGCGGAATGACACGGACTGGTATGCGGGTAATGCTGATGCAGTCGCCCAGAACCTGAACTTTGTGCGACGGGGACGACCAGATTATGTGCTCATCCTGTCGGGCGACCACATCTATGAGATGGATTACGATGTGCTGCTGCAATCCCACCGGGATAAGAAAGCCGACGCGACGGTCTGCACCATCCGCGTCCCGATGGACGAGGCCAGCCGTTACGGCATCCTTGATGTCGATGATGACTACCGGATACGCGAGTTCGTTGAAAAACCAGCGCATCCACCCGGCAACCTCGCCAGCATGGGCGTGTATATCTTCAGTTATCCGGTGCTGGAGCAACTGTTACAGGAAGATCAGAAGCGCAAGGCATCCAACCATGACTTCGGCAAGGACATCATCCCGCGCATGGTAATTGAAGGCATGAATGTCTACGCTTATCCTTACGGCGGCTACTGGATCGACGTGGGCACAATTGATGCCTACTGGGAAGCCCACATGGATTTAATCGGATCACCACCCTCGCTTAACCTGAATGACCGAACATGGGTTATTCACACGGTCAGTGAGGAACGTCCTCCGGTACATATTCATGCCGGGGCAACGGTCAAGAACAGCCTGATTACCGATGGTTCGGTGGTTTCGGAGGGGGCTGTTGTTGAAAACTCGATTCTCTCCCCCGGTGTATATATCGGCCCGAATGCCGTCGTGCGTGAGTCGATTGTACTCACGGATACCTACATCGAAGCGGGAGCTGTCGTTGAGCGCTGCATCCTCGACAAGATTGTGGTCATCGGTCATAACGCCCGTGTCGGGAAAATTAATGAGGTGGGCGAACTCGGTATCACCTGTGTGGGCAAAAACACCCATGTTCCAGCGGGTTACACAGTAGGCAATAGTTGTGTGCTCGGAACCGATCTGCGGCTGGAGGACTTTGAAACGTACTCCAACAAATCCGTCCCTAATGGAACGCAGATTGGGTATTCATCCAAGAAATAGTCAGCAAGCAGCTTTTGGCAAGGGCAAACTGAAGCAATAACCCCATTTTCAGGGAAATCAGGAGGGTCTGAGACCCTCCCCTACAAAGCGATACACGACACCACACAAAACGAAACAGCTGTTGGTATCGCAAATCAGGCAGTATGCCTTATGAGAAAAAGACCGGGAGCAGTTCGCTGAAAGCTGATAGCTTTTAAGGAGTCTTTCCGTGTCCAAAATAGAACGCAGTGCCCTGTGTGTACATGGTCACTTCAGCCAGCCTCCGCGCGGCAATCCCCTAACAGGTATCATCGGCAGTGAACCGGATGCCGCACCTTATGCCAACTGGAATGAGCGCATTACCGATACTTCCTACCGTCCCAATGCCGAAATCGGTAACTTCGACCACATCAGTTTCAGTTTCAGCGAAGGGTTAATCAAGTGGCTGGAACAAAACAGACCCGATGTTTATCAATTGATTGTAGCAGGCGACAAACAAAGCCTCGATAACAAAATCATGACCGGGAACGCGCTGGCAACCGCGCATAACCATGTCATCCTGCCGCTCTCGCGCAAACGGGATAAACGCACCCAGATCATCTGGGGGTTGGCTGCCTTTGAACGTCATTTTAAGCGTAAACCGCTGGGATTCTGGCTGCCGGAAATGGCTGTCGATAGCGAGACATTATCCCTGCTGGCGGAGTGTGGCGTTCAATATACCCTGCTGACCGCCAGGCAAGTGCATAATCTGCCTGCCGGACAGGGCGCGGGGCCGTACCGGGTCGCACTGCCCAACGGCAAATTTATGGGCGTATTCGTCCGTAACGATGAACTTTCCAGCGAAATTTCCTTCAAGATTCACACACTGGGCGGTGCGGGAAGCTGGTCGCACCAGGTCTTAGGCCCTGCCCGTAAAACGGCTGGCCCACTGACTCTTTTGGCAACATCGGGTGAAACCTTCGGACATCATTACGCCGGAGAAGAACAATTTCTACACTACCTTATCACGCATGAGGCGCAGCAGGCTGGATACGAAATCGTGACGCTGGATCGTTATTTCGTGCATAATCCACCCGTCCACATCGTCCGCATCGAGGAGCGCAGCACATGGGGCGACCAACCCGGCCTGACCGCCTGGGCAACAGGATATGCCAACCATACGACGGACACAACCTGGAAAGGGGCATTACGTCGCGCGTTAGATAATGCTGCCAGCGATGTTGACCAGGTATACGAGGAAGTGCTTGCCCCGTACAAAGTTGATCCCTGGGAACTGCGCGATCAATATTTACCCGCGCTGTTCAGCGGGAAATCACCGGACGATTTCATCGCAGAACAACTTCCCAAGATGAAATCGGACGAACGCGAGAAATTGAAAGCGCTGTTTCAGGCACAGCGGCTTACCCAGCGCATGTATAACAGTTACACATTCACGGACAATACACTGGACGGACGACAGCCGCGTTATGCAATTGCCTGTGCCGCTACTGCTATCTCCCTGGCGCAGCAGGCTACCACACGCGATCTGAATGACCGCCTACCAGCTGATCTGGCTGTCGTGACATCGAATGCCAGCCGTGTCACGGGGGCGGATATGCTGCGTGATGCAGTGCAAGAGTTTGATCTGAAGGTGTTTAGTCAGTGAGTGGGTAGTCTTTAGTTGTTAGTCAATCAGAAAAGACTGCCGACTATGTGAAAGGAATCTTTATTCACAGGTGATTATTTAGCGCGATCCGCAAAATCACGCGCAACCCGACACCATTGGGAAATCGTTTGATGATCTACCTTACCAGGGCTTGAGGTTCCCCAATCATAGTGAAAGGTGATCCAATCTTTTCGGTCACTCCTTTGTCCCCCAGCGGCAATGGCTGATTCATGCCGGTCAGGTGGTAAACGCAGCACAATCTGATCTGATCCAAAAGTAGCGCCATAGTATTTGCCGTTCGAACGTACCAGCGATGTTTCTTTATAGTCACCGGGCATAAGCTGACTGACAAATCTGGATAGTTCGGGAGTCGCATCAGGAGTCGGAGTTCTGTTTTTGTTACCACCGACCTTCTTGGGTCTACGTTGGAAACGACGCTCACTCCGTCTCTCCAGTAGCAGCCCTACAATCAGTATTGGTATCAAAATCACAGTTCCATAGACGAGAAGTTGGCCGAAATATACATGCATCGCCCTATCCCTCTTTAGAGCTTTGTGGAACCAGGTTCCCTGCTTTACATTTCCCGCGCAGAACCGCCATCACAATTCAAAAAAAGACCCGGACAATGCCGGGTCTCTATTCACTCATTCAGGTCGTGACGACTGAGTTATCGCCGCTGAAGGGGTTGGGCACGTATTTATCGGCGTGCCAATCGTTATGCCATTCTGTCCCGTTGACCAGATAACGGAACTGATATTCGCGCCCGGTTTCAAGATCAAGAGCAATACTGAACTGTCCGCTTTTTTTGACCATCTTCATGGGTGTCGCTTTTTCATCCCAGTTGTTGAAATCCCCAACAAGGTAGGCGGTTTCCGCTTTAATGGCTTCCGGCAAGGTGAATGTGACTTTGCACACAGGTTTACTTTTGAGTGTTTGTTTTTTCAGCATGTTAGCTGGCTCCTATCGACTGGAAAATATCAGCTTAATCGCATTGTAGCATAGGCGTAGATGCGAGAACAGGGGTCACACTGAACAATAAAATATCATCAACATGTTTAAACTTTAACAATTGCCAATTCCTCCCGAATCGCGCTATGCTTGCAGTTGTCACGTTGACATCGGCTGTAGTTTAAGTCTGTGCAAAAGCGACAAATCAGGCGATGAAGAATCGCCTACTGCCGCTTGAAATGCAGCCACACATTTGACCTGTATGGATCAGGAGTTTTTTTGATGATTAAACCTGTTGCCAGGATTAATGTAGTCCCGAATCTGCCGGAACCTCTGCGGCGCTTGCAAGAACTTGCATACAACATGCGCTGGGCGTGGGATCATGAAACGATCACGCTGTTCCGTCGGCTGGATCGGGACTTGTGGGAGAAAACCGGGCATAATCCGGTCTGGATGTTAGGGCAGATGAGCCAGGAGCGTTTGTTAGCCGTCTGCGATGATCCTGCGTTTATGTCGCACCTGCACCGGGTGTGCGATTCATTCGATGAATACATGAATGATACGAACACCTGGTATGAGACACATTACAAGGAATTGGAAAAACCAACCATCGCCTACTTCTCGATGGAATTTGGCATCACCGAATGCCTGCAAAATTATTCCGGCGGTCTGGGGGTTTTAAGCGGCGATCACCTGAAAAGCGCCAGTGATCTGGGGCTGCCGCTGGTGGGGGTTGGCCTGCTGTATCAGGAGGGTTATTTCCAGCAGTATCTGAACGCGGATGGCTTCCAGCAGGAGTTGTATCCGATCAACGATTATTCCAATCTGCCCGTGACACTCCAGCGCAAAGCGGATGGGACACCGATCAAAATCTCGGTTCCCATGCCGGGGCGTGAACTCTTCGCCCAAATCTGGAAAGTTCAGGTCGGGCGCGTGCCGCTGTTCCTGATGGACACCAATATCGAAGACAATTCCCGCGAGGAAGACCGCAACCTGACAGACCGGCTGTATGGCGGTGATCGACGGACACGCATTCGGCAAGAACTGCTGATCGGCATCGGCGGCATCCGCGCACTGGACGAACTTAATCTGCGCCCGACGGTGTGCCACATGAACGAAGGGCACTCGGCCTTTCTGGCGCTGGAACGCATCCGCCAGATGATTAACGAAAAGGATATGACCTTCCAGCAGGCGAGCAAAATCACCGCTGTCGGCAATGTCTTTACCACGCATACACCTGTCCCGGCAGGTCTGGAACGCTTCGGCTTCGATTTGATTGACGAGCATTTCACCGATTACTTCCGCGCACTCGGCCTCTCGCGTGATCAATTTTTGGATCTGGGGCGCGAAAACATGGGCACCTATGAATTGTTTTCGATGGCGGTGCTGGCGCTGAATCTATCCGGCGGGGCCAATGGTGTTGCCAAACTTCACGGCGAAGTATCGCGCAAATTGTGGCAGTGGGTCTATCCGCGTGTGCCAGAAGATGAAATTCCGGTGGGTGCTGTCACTAACGGCATCCATGTCCAGACCTGGATCAGCCGCGAGATGGGTACTCTGCTGGATCGCTATCTCGACCCCATGTGGCGTACCGAAGAAGAACGCGCGGAAATCTGGTCGGCGATTGATTCGGTGCCGGATGCTGAGTTATGGCGCACACATGAGCGGCGGCGCGAACGGCTGGTGGCCTTCACCCGCCAGCGCCTGAAAAAGCAGCTTGAAAATCGCAGCGCGGCTCAGAGCAGCATTCAGGCAGCGGATGAAGTGCTAAACCCGGATGCGCTGACAATTGGCTTTGCGCGGCGCTTCGCCACCTACAAACGCGCCATGCTGCTGTTCCGCAACCCTGAACGACTGAAGAAAATCCTGAATGATGCTGACCGCCCGGTGCAAATCATTTTCGCTGGCAAGGCACACCCGCATGATAACGGCGGTAAAGAATTGATTCGCCAGATCGTCAACATCGCCCGTGACGAGAACTTCCGTCATTCAGTGGTGTTTCTGGAAAATTACGACATGAACATCGCGCGGCATCTGGTGCAGGGTGTGGATGTGTGGCTGAATACGCCGCAGCGTCCGAAAGAGGCCAGCGGCACAAGCGGAATGAAGGTCATCTATAACGGCGGCCTGAATTGCAGTATTCTCGATGGCTGGTGGGCGGAAGCCTACAGTTCGGATGTCGGCTGGGCAATTGGCAACGGCGAGGAATATCCCGAAAGCGACTGGGAGCAGCAGAACTTCATCGAAAGTGAAGCGCTCTACAATATCCTGGAACAGGACATCATCCCGCTGTTTTATGATCGCGGGCGCGATGGTCTGCCGCGCGGCTGGATCAGCAAAGTGAAAAGTTCGATGCAAACGCTGGCTCCCTACTTCAATACACGGCGCATGGTGCAGGAATATGCCCAGCATTACTACATGCCGCAGTACGACAATGTGCTGGAGATGAACGAAGGTAAGCTGGAAGAAGGGCTGGCTTTCGCGGCATGGCGTGCCAAGCTGGAAAAATCGTGGAAGCATATCCAGATTCGCAGTGTGGATATTCCGCAGACGCATATCAAGGTCGGGTCGGAGATCGAAGTCAACGCGCTGGTTGATCTGGGACAGCTTTTGCCGAAGGACGTGCGGGTACAGTTGTACTACGGCAATCTGAATACGCAGGGCAATATTGGTCGCGGCGAAGCGATTGACATGAATCCCGACGGCGTGGATGGCAACGGTACGGTGAAGTTTACGGCGAAGGTGGCTTATGACACCAGCGGCGAACGCGGCATCTCAGTGCGCGTCCTGCCCTATCATCCCTATCTGCGGTCATCATTCCTGCCCGGAATGATTACCTGGGCGTAGTTTACCCCTCCCTGCCTTCTATATGTAGGGACACGATATATCGTGTCCCTACGGGAAACGGAGCGAGATAATGGTTGAGCAAACAAAGATGACTGCCGCCGACTTCGAGGCGCTGCCGGATTCGGAGCAGATGCTCGAATTGATCGAAGGAGAATTAATTGTGAGTCCGCCCCCGATTCCACGCCATCAAAGAACAGTTGGCAACGTTTTTGTGCTGCTGCGCGACATTATCGCCAATGGCGAGGTCTTTATCGCACCGATTGAAGTCTATCTGGACGAGAAAAATATCCCGCAGCCAGATGTACTGTGGGTGGCGGAAAATAGCCAATGTGTGGTTACCGAGAAGCGGCTGGAAGGCGCACCTGATCTGGTGGTGGAGGTATTCTCGCCGGGAACTGAGAAGAAAGACCGAAAGGATAAATTCCTCGTCTACCAGCGCTTTGGGGTGCGCGAATACTGGATGATTGATGCGGACGAGGAATATGTGGAGGTCTATCAACTGGAAGATGGGCGTTTCATTCGGTTGGGTGTGTTCGAGCCGGGGGAAACGTTCGCATCAGCCGTTCTGGGCGGAAAAAGTGTGGTGGTGGGTAAGATGTTCGGGCATAATTGATGCGCCTTGATTTTGAAAAATCCGCGATTCGCCTCCAAACCGAATCCAAACTTTCCCAGTTATCATCTGTTTATCACGTATGTCAAAATCGACTAGAATCAAACGATCAGGACATGTTTTTCTCGTATCCTGATCGTTTTTAGGTTTATATCGTGCAGCTTTAGCCGCGCAGCAGTTTGGGAATATCGCGCAGTTTGGGCACCTGCCCTGCCAGCAGGGTTTGAACCCGGAACAAACGCCCTGCCGCCTGAATGATGAGGTAGTCAGTTACAATCAGCAGCACTAAGCTCAAGCCGATTTGCCACAACGGCACGGTGGTCACGGAAATGCGCATCACCATGCCTAACGGTGCTGTGATGGGGAAAATGCTCATAATCACCGCCAGCGTTCCATCTGGCGCTGTGATGAAGATGCTCAGGAAATACAGCGGCAGAACGGCAGGCAGCGTGAAAACGACTGCATACTGGGGTCCTTCCTGCATCGAATTGGAAATCGCGCCAATCATGCCGTATGCCCCGGCAAAGAAGAGATAGCCGAAAGCGAAATACAGCAATATCAGGGCAAGCTTATCCGGCGATGGCGCTATATTGCCCAACGCCGCCAGAGTCGCGTTGTTATCGCCAACTGCCAGTTTTCCGAGGACGAAAAGCGCCGCGAACCAGACCACCATCTGCATCATACCCAGCACACCGAGTCCCAGAATTTTGCCAGTCAGGAGTTGGGTCGGCTTGACTGTCGAGATGAGAATCTCAATCAGCCGCGTTTCCTTTTCCTCAATAACCGTTTGCATCAGGTAGCCGTTGGTCATAAACACGCCCAGCAGCAGCATGATGGCAAAGAGATAGATGACCGCGAAATCGCTATCAAAATTGCTGGCAGTCTGCCCGGAAGCATCGCGCTGGAGATTGATTGACCGCAGATTCACCGGATTCAGCAGGCGGTTGAATAAATCCTTATCCACGCCTTTGGAAAGTTCGCCCAGAATCAACTGCTTAATCGGTGCGGATGTGACCTGCGCAACGCTCAGATGCGGCATGACCATCGTTACATCACCCGTATCGACATAATCTGGCGGAATGATGTAGTAGGTCTGAATATCGCCGGCTTCCAATGCAGCTTTCGCGGCGGATTCATCGGCATAACGAGTCAAAAAGGCTTTTGTGTTACCCTCATCTGGGAACATGCCGGAGAGATCGACAAACCCGGCTTTCTTGATGCCATTAAAGCTCGGCCCATCATCCGCCGCCTGCGATGTGTTATCGCCACCTCCATTGGCGGCATTTTTCGCCTGCAAATCGGTAATGAAGCGATAGCCGAAGAACAGGATAAAGACAATTATGGGTACGCCAAAGGTGGTGAACAGAAAACCTTTGCGCCGCAGATTACGCCGCAGTTCATAGGCGAATACACGCCAAACGGGTTGATTCATGATGTTATACCCCCTTCTCATCGGCATGAGCGACAACGGTTGCTGTACTTGGTGATGACCGTACCACGCGCCAGAGTTCACGCGGTGTTACCCGCTTGCCATAGAGCAGCAGTCCCCAGCGGAATACACGCGCCGATCCCCAGACAACCAGTGCAGAAGTCACTAACAGGATAAGCAGGCTGGCGATAATCTGCCAGGCCGGAACTGCCGTTAAACCCAACCGGAGCAATGCTGTCATGGGCGCGGTAAACGGAATCAGTGTCAGGGCTATGGGTAGATTTCCATTCGGGTCATCAATAAAAGTGCTGATGAAGAAGAATGGAATAACGAACAGCAGTGAAATGATGCCCGAATACTGGCGGCTCTCCTGCTCTGAACCAGCAACCGCGCCCAATCCAGCCATCAGACTGGCGAGCAGGAAGTAACTCAGGATGAAGTAGATGATAAAAGCAATCGCCAAATCAGTTGGAAAGCTGAGTCCATTCAACAATGGCGCGGCCTGACCAAATTTGAGAAGCAGACCACCCGCCACACCCCATACCACCAATTGTGTCAATCCCAATGTACCGAGACCAATGATCTTGCCGAGCAGCATTTGCATGGGCGTGACGCTGGTGATGAGAATTTCCATGATGCGATTGGTCTTTTCCTCAACAATGCCGTTCATCAGGAAGCCGCTAGTGGTTTGGGAAGACATTAGAAAAACAAAGGCGAAAATCAGCGGGATGAAGAACAATGCCGGGAAATTGGCCTCCGTGATATCGCGTCCGCTGTCATTAACATGGATGCTGAGATTGACGGGTTCTTCAATCCGTTGAACGGGAGCGCCTTGCACATCGCGGCTCAGATTACCCAACAGGAATGCATTGAGGTTATCTTCCAGCGCTGACGGAATGCTGTTATAGCTGTAGATTTCTACACTCCCGGTCTGCATATAATCTGATGGCAGCGTAAAATAGGCACCTACCGTCTTGTCATCCAATGCCTGGCGTGCAGCAGCAGCATCCGGGTAAGCAATATATAAATCAGGGGTATCAGTCGGAAAAATCGGATTCACCAGCACACCCGCCTGATCGACATAGCCAACTTTCCCAACTTTGCTCAGGTCATTCTCACTGTTAGTGACAACAGCAAATATGAGAAACCATATGATAAATGTGAACAGCGGAACACCGAACACAGCAAACAGAAATGAACGCCGCCGCAGATTAAACCAGTATTCGCGACGGGCGACTAACCAGATTTTGTTCATGATTTGCTATCCTCCACCACGCGAATGAAGATGTCATTAGAGATCGTTCCTAGAATCTGGTCGGTGGTTGTCTCCGGCTTCAGATATAACAATGCGCTTTTGCGACCATTTTCAATGGTCTCAACCCGCGTAACTCCGGGTAAAGTTGTCCAATTGCCCTCACCTTCCACGATGATGGCGTGCAGCGCATACTGCTGGCGGATGTCCCCGACTGGACCATAGAGTTTTTGCTGACCTTTGTTAATCATCAGCAGACGATCACACATTTCCTCAACCTGTGACATCTGGTGGGTACTCATGACGATTGAACCACCTTTCGCCTTAAATTCCAGCAGCAGGTCTTTCAGAACGAGGGAATTCACCGGATCAAGACCGGAGAATGGTTCATCGATGATGATGAGTTCCGGATCATGGAGGACTGTGACAGCGAACTGAAGTTTTTGCTGCATACCCTTGCTGAGTTCGCTGACTTTCTTTTTGGCATGTTCCGCCAGATCAAGGCGTTCCAGCATCGCCATGCTGCGTTTTTGCGCTTCGCCCGAAGAAAGCCCTTTCGTTCTTCCGGCAGGTAACCAATACGATTCTTGACAGCCTCGGTTAAAGTGCCGCCGAGCACGCTGATTTTCCCCGTATCGGGCTTCAATATATCGAGAATCATGCGCATGGTGGTGGTTTTGCCGGAGCCGTTTGGCCCCAACATGGCGAAAATCTCCCCAGCATAAACATCAAATGTCAGATCATCAACCGCGCGGAAATCTCCGTAGCTCTTGGAAATATGCTCCACAGCAATGGTTGTTTTAGAGACCATAATTGAACCTCCTTGTGGGTCTAGTGCCAATATGTATACGTAAAATGGGTGTAAGAAGTTGTATCGAATAAGGCGAACGTAAGCGAGAACAGGACTTATCCGACTGGGCTAATCCGGCTTTTGCATAGACTGCTGTAATTCCGACATGTGCTGCCAATAGGTATCGAGCGCTGTTTTGCCGCGCGCCGTGATACGATACCGTGTAGCCGGGACGCGCCCCTTGAAATACTTCTCGATGTTAATGTAGCCAGCCTCCTGCAATTTGGCAGATTGTTTGCTGAGATTACCTTTGGTGAGTCCAGTAGCGGTCAGCAAAAAGTTAAAATCCACCCATTCGACCTTGCTTAATACAGCGAGTATCACCAGACGCGCGGGTTCATGAATGATTCGATCAATGTCGAGCGCCTGTTGGACATCCTCAAAATCATCCTGATGCGCTTGAGGTTCGGCTACCATTCAGGCTCCTAACTCGGCTGTGAGTTCACGGAAACGCCGATGCTCCCGAATACCCTGTACGACGAGTATGCCTGCGTAGAAAAACGGAACCCAGGTCACAACCATCATGCCAGTATCCAGAACGATGTTGTTCATATCAGGTTTATACAGCAGGCTGTAGGCTCCCCCAACACTATGTACTGCGCAGGCCGCCATCAGAAACAGACCGACTGATATTTCGGCAGGTGTGCGAAAGAAGCGCCAGGTGACAGGGGTTAACAGCGCGACAAAAAACAGATAAGGCCAGGATTCAGGCTTGCCAGCGCTGCCATTGACAACGAAGTAAACAAACACCAGGGCAGCGATGACCAGCACGAATAGGGTCACACTGCGCATTTCCCGGTGCTGAGAAGGAGACAGTTCTGCCTGAGCTTCCCCAAACGGCTGGTAAAGATGCCCGCGCACCCATTCCTTGCCGAACAGCCATAGTATCATTCCAGCGACGGTAACGATCCCTGTTACTATTCCACCACCGAGAATTGTGGCGGTCAGAATGACGATAATGCCAACCATCCCACCGATTACTTTACTTACGCCGCCCCGACATTGGGAGTAACTGGCATATTCTTCGGCTAACTGCTGTCGCTTTCTGACAACATCGAGCATTGCTGTATCAATCATCTCATCTCTCGAAACTAGTTTACACTGGAAACCAGTTTCATATTACGACATTTCAGGGGCGCTGTCAACCAATTTACGCCGCCTTCACAGACTCTTAATGATCGAAAAGGAGATTTTTTGCACATCCTTATAGGGATACTCGTGGAAAAAATAAAGTTAGGTCTGTTAAGATCACACTTTCTCTACCGATTTAAGCCCTTTGGCAACTCAAGCGCTTGTTCCCATGCGCAGGGCATGTTAGAATGAGCGGCGAGACTTATGGGCTATTTTACCGACCAGTCAATTGGCTACGATTAGAAAGACATCGGAAATCTTATTGCAAGGCCAAAACAAAGGCTGGTACAATAAACTTTGGATAAACTCATATATATGTTCTTAATCGTGAGTAGACAACTCAACCTAATGGTAATAATGCCCAGGAAACAACCAACTACCCTTCGGAGGTTTGCATGAAGAAGCATATTCTGGTCGTGGACGATGAAATCGGCGCGCTGACCTTGATTGGAATTATGCTTGAGCGTGGTGGTTTCGGTGTCCTCAAAGCGAAGGATGCCAAATCAGCCCTGGGCGTTCTCGACGGCAACACGCCAGACATGATTATCCTGGACGTGATGATGCCCGGTATGGACGGCATTGAATTGTGCCGTGTGATCCGAGGGCGCAGCGACACAGGGCAGACTCCCATTCTCATTCTATCGGCACGGGGCGACGCGGAAAGCATTATGCGCGGCATCGAAGCTGGCGCAAATGACTACCTGCCCAAGCCAATTCTCCATCATGATCTTGTCGCCAAAGTGCGGAACATGCTCGGTCAGAACGACGTAGTATCGTAAAACCGCATAGACAATAAAAATCAAGCGCACCCAAAGTGCGCTTTTTGATTCTGGCTACCCGACACCATAAAGCGTGCGGTATATGTTATAGAAGCCGTAGATGCGCTGCACGTAGGTACGGGTGCTGTCGATGGTGATGGCGGTCATAAACTGATCGGAATCGCCGCCGGAAAGTTCGAGCCAGTTCTGCGCCCGACCCGGCCCGGCATTGTAACCCGCCAGCGCCGCCTGCGCGTTATTATCAAAGCGATCCAGATTCTCTTTGAGAAAATATGCACCAAATTCAACCCCGACATAAGGCCGGAATAAATCACTGTGCTGGTAATTAGGCCACTGCAACTGATCGGCGATGGCCTGCGCTGTCGCCGGAATCACCTGTGTTAAGCCTTTTTCCCCGGCTCCCGCTGTGGCATTGGTATCAAATAGACTCTCGTGACGAATAAGTGCGAACAACAGCAGCGGATCGAGATCATGACGGTGCGCGGAATCCAGAACCACGCTCAGGTAATAGTCCGGGTAGCGCAGACGCGCCAAAAAGGGCGGCGCGTCCAATGTAGGGACATTCGCCACGCGGATTACATTGGCAGCGCTCAGGATAGACGGCGAATACGCTTCGATATTGCGGAAGAAAATAGAAAGCTGATAGGATGTGAGCGCATTGTCCTTGTTGGCATCAATAACATCGCCAAATTCAACTTCGGCTTCTTCATACGCCCCTACCGCCCACAATTCATTACCACGAATTAACTGCGAATCACTCTGCAATGTTGAGGAAAGCGGCCAGAGTGCGCCTGCCTGGGTGATCGAAAATTTCTGCCGCAGCCAGTTTTCGGCATCGGTCATCTGCGCGGCTTCATCGAATTGGAAGTTATAGGAGACAGGACGGGCGAAGGAATCCTTGCCCTGCAAAATATCGCTGGCGCGCGCACTGAAATAGCTGTCCGGTGAAGATGAGATCGCTAACTGGAGCGCGTCATTAGCGGTTTTCTGGTCGCCACGCGCCTGCGCCAGCCGTCCGACCCATAAATAAGCCGCTGCCTGATCGTCACCCGTAGTGGTCACAGCCAAGCGCGCGTAGAGGCGTTCCGCACCTGCCGGGTCATTAAGGTTATAAGCGGCTGATGCCGCGAGGAACAAGCCGCTTTTGGCCTGTTCACTGTCCGGGAAAGCATCGGCTAACTGTTCGAATATTTTGCGCGATTCGGTGGGATTGTTGTTCGTGCCGTAGAGATACCCCGCCCGCCAAAGCGCTTCGGGCGCTTCCGGTAAATAGGCATACTGCGTACCGATTTTGAGATACTGGGCAATCGCACCATCATTATCGCCAGATAGAAATTTAGTGCGCCCCTGCTCCAACAGAGCCTGTCCGAACAAGGAATCGGTGGGGTATTGGTCGATAATGGTCTGGAAGGCGGTCAGCGCGGCGGCTGAATTGCCGATTTCGCGGTAGGCCTGCCCTAACAGGAGGTAGAGACGCGCTGGAATATCGACCAGCGGGTGCTGCGTGGTATAGCGGGTCAGTGCTGTAATCGTGTCCTGATAATCGCCATACTGGAAACTGACCTGGGCACGGGCTAAATCATCCACGTCGCGACCAGCCGCCAGAAGCGCCTGCATGGCCTGATAGGCATAGGATGTCCCGACATAATCGGTAAATATCTTCTCCATACGGGCGAGGCCGTTTTCCTGATCGCCGCTGTTGAGGACAATCTGCGCGGAGAGAAATTCGATCTCCGCGCGGTAAGGCGCATTTCTCGCTACCGATAAAATGGCATCGTACTGCGCGAGCGCCTGCTGAGGCTGTGCAGCAGTCACATAAATCTGGGCGACTTTTTCCCGCAGCGCCAGCAGTGGAACGAGGCTGCGTCCGGATTCAGTAGCGTCGGTATAACTGGCGAGGGAATCAGTAAGCTGTCCTAAGCCGAGTTGGGCATCGCCAATGCGTTCCTGCACATAGCTGTCAATTAGACCCGGCTTTTGGGCGAGGTAGAATTGAAAATCCGCCAGCGCTTCTGCCCAGTTGGACAATCCCATGTAAGCATCGCCGCGCAGGAAATGTGCCTGCACCACGCGGGGATCAGTGCCATATTGATTGATGAAATTCGTCAGGGCATTGACCGCATCGGTAAACAGCCCTTCACGCAAGGCCGCCCGTCCCATGCCGTAGACCGCTGAAGCGCTGATGTCCGGCGGCGCACCGCTCGCCACAACGGTTTGATAGGCGCTGACGGCATTTTCATAATAGCCGTTGGTCAAATACTGGTTGGCGGTTTGCAGCAGCATTTCCGGCGGAACCGTCGGAGTGGGTGGGATGGTCGGTGCAGCGGTTGGCGCTTCTGTTGTGGGAAGCGATGTGGCAGTAACGTAGATGATCTGCGGCTGTTCCGATAAATTGCAGGCTGCAAGCATCAATACCGTCAGGAGCAAACCGTAATGCTTGATAATCCGGAGAACTGCCTGGAAAATGGGGGAATGGTCGCGAAAAACAGGCACCTGGTCATTAATCACTGGTAGCTTATTCATGCCTCGCATTATGGCGGCAGGGCGAAAAGCTGTCAATGCCGTTCACCCCACGTTATTCCGACGGTGGGACTAAATCGCCTGACAACCACGAAAGTCCAAAACCAACCACCAGATGGCCGGCTTCCGCCAGCGCTTTACCCAGTTCGTCGGTTGTTTTGAATGTCCACCAGTGATCGGCATCGGGCAGAATCGCTACGCCGAAATCCGTCACGACTAATTCGCTTAATGTGCGACGCATAAACTGCGGATGCTGGCTCGGTGCAGTCGGCGCGGGTTGGTCGGTGCGGGTGAGCGTGACGCGAAAACGCGAAGGCATCCCAGATGACCACATGGTATCGCTGTAGGCCAGCAGTTGAAATTCGATGAAGCCGTTTAAGCCATTGTCCATTGACTTCATAAAGCGGAACATGCCGCCTGCCCACTGAATCGGTTTTTCTTCCAGACGATAGCCTGCCGCGTCAAAAGCCTGTCCGACGACAGTCAGCAGCAGCAAGCGAAAATATTCCTGTGGAGATTGCGCCATAACTTCACTTAGGATACTGCCAGCAGGTCACGAAACTGGACGGTAGGTATTGAAAGGCAGAAGGTGATTGATAAACGCTGATGGTTTGCCCCGCTACTGTTCCGGGAAGACCACCCGCATACAGAGTATAACGTGTTCCGTCGCCTGGGCACACTTTTAAGGCGGAAGTGCGCGGAAGTGGGCCATAGAGTACAGGCTGTTCGCTGTCCCTCTCAATCACTTCGATATAAACCGGAGCGTTCATCTGCGACCAGTTCAACATGATAAACTCGCCATAGGCCGTTTCATAATACAGGGTGCCCTGCTCATCCGTTGAACGGGGTGATTGTGTGCCAATGAGAAAAAATTCAGCAGGCAGGAGTGTAGAAGTTGGTTCAACATGATATAACGACACATCCGCTCTCAGGAAGGTGGAACGCGCGGATTGTCCACATTCGGGCGGCGGATTGCCATCCGCATACAAATCAAACCAGAGCGATAGGGTTTGGTCGGGTGGAATTGTAACCCGTTGATAACCAGTCGGTGAAAATGGGCCGTAGACTGCATCGGGTTTGAGCGTGAGATTATCGGGGCACCATACACCCATTGTCTGCTGGGCAATCCAGACCTGCACTACCCCCGGAATATCCCAGAATAAGACGATTTCATCACCAGGCCAAGCCTGCGTGGTATAGGCTCCATTGACAAAAAACATGGGCATGGGCGTGGGTGATGCATAAGGCGGCGTTAGTGTCACTGGCGGCACATATCCAACAGGCGTTTCGGTAGGCGGCACAGCGGTGACCGTCAAGGCAGCGGACATGATATAGCCAAGCGAAGACGCGGTAGACACTGGTGTCGGTGACATGATTAAAACAGGTTGTTCCGGCTGGCAAGCGACCAAAAAGAATATCCCCGTCAGCACAAGGACAAGAAAACGCACGACAAGCACTCCGTGAAGTTCATCATTTTGAGTTTACACAGGCGCGTGATGCCCTGCTCAACGATTGCCAACCGCTGTGCCTCCGTCCATTTTCACAAATTCAAGGTGAGGTTAAGGGTCAAAAACGTGAACCGACATACTGCTCCACGATTACCAGACGATAGGCTGTATGACTCTGGCCTGGCACTCAGGAGTTCACCACTTCTGCCGCTGTGTTGACCGGATAGGCACAGGCGAAATGACGGCAGACGTAGACGGTAGGTTTGTCATTGCGCAACGCCAGCACGTGCGGTTTAATGTAGCGGCTACGGGCAATGCAAATTTACGCTCATGCGCCGGAACAAACTGCTCGATTGTCGGCAAGGCCACAACCGGTCAAATCCTGACCGTCGTAGCGACGGAGTTAGAATTGGATGACGGAACCACGGCCTATATTTCATCGAGCCTGACAGTGCGTGGCCCGGATGCCGTTATTTCAACCGATGATTTCTATACGGACAAGATAACGGGCTGCGAAGTGGCTTTCAATATCAAGCGCGGCAGCAGCGATCTCAGCATTATTCTGGATGGCAGCCAGCGCAATAATGTGGTGGTGGACTTATATCGCCCCCGTGAAACAAGAGCGCTCCGGCAAGCACCGACAAAACAATCGCGACTCCTGCAATACTACAGCTTCCGCTCACCCTATCACATCACGTTGGACGGCAAAACCAGCAAACTCGCCTGGGATCTCGACAACCGGAGACTACAGCATCTAGAAGCTGCGGTAATTAATGCTAACAATGGGTGGTGTTCATAATCATTTGAACACCACCTAAATAACTTGGCATTTCGCTCAACAGATATTCCGCCGCATGTTGACCGGATAGGCACAGGTGACGGCTTGGGAGCATTGCGCAGGGTGCGGTAATTCAGCAGCGGAATGGTTGTTTCGCCGGGGACATCCACCGGAGTTAGAGCGGTAATGCTGCTGGGGCGGAAGGGCTTTTGCACCGTATCGAGGAGCGCTTTGGTTTCTAACGAATCCGGCGCACCCACAATCGCGACTTCAGCTTTCGCCATGTCCACGGCGCTCATTGCCGGACGGATATTGGCGCATGGCTTCGGTCAAAAGCGCTAAAGTCTCGCGCGGCCTCATCATAACGCGCTTCTCCGGTATAAGCGGATAGGCGGATTAGGCTTTTCGCCATCATGGCATTGCCGGACGGAGTAGCGTTATCCTGCATATTACGCGGACGGGCGATGAGCGCTTCCTGATCGTCGGCTGTATCGAAAAAGCCACCGTCTGCTGCCGGAAAATGCTGCAAAACAATGTCCGCCAGCCGCCGCGCCTCGACAAACCAGCGCTCATCAAAAGTGGTCTGGTAGAGTTCCAGCAGCCCGTCGATGACATTGGCGTAATCTTCCAGATAGGCACTGATTTTGCTCACACCGTCCTTATGCGCGCGGTATAAGCGCCCATTTTTATCCTGCATATCGCGCAGCAGAAATTCGGCATTCTTGACCGCTGCCAGCCGATAATCGGCACGATCCAGCACACGCGCGGCTTCCGCCAGACTCGCCAGCATAAGGCCGTTCCAGCCGCTCAGGATTTTGTCATCCAGCCCAGGATGGACACGCTGTGTCCGCGCGGCATAAAGCTTGTGCTTGATCGAATCGAGTCTCGCCAGCATGTCCGCTACAGGCATATTCAGCCGTTCCGCAACGACTTCATCTTCATTCGGCACATTGAGAATATTGTGACCCTCGAAATTGCCGCGCGTGGATACCCCCCAATATTCAATCGCGATACGGGCATCATCACCGAGCAGCGATTCCAATTCGGACTTTTCCCAAACGAAGAATTTGCCCTCCTCACCCTCGCTATCCGCATCAGTGGTGCTATAGAAGCCGCCTTCGGGAGCGGTCATTTCACGCAGGAGATAGTCGTAGACCTCAACCGCGATTTGTTTGAAGAAGCTATCGCCTGTGATCTGAAAAGCGTGGAGATAAACGCGGCTCAACTGAGCGTTGTCGTAAAGCATCTTCTCGAAGTGCGGGACGAGCCAGATGGGATCGGTGCTGTAGCGATGGAAGCCACCGTAATCTGATCATAAATGCCACCGCGTGCCATCTTTCTGAGCGTGAATGTCGTCTGTTCGAGCGGTTCTTTATCGCCTGTGCGCAGATGTGCGCGGAGCATGAATTCGAGATTCATCGGGTTGGGGAATTTGGGCGCACCACCAAACCCGCCGTGTATCTTGTCGGCCCTGCCCTATTCCTTTATGAGCGGTATCGAGCAAGATTAGCATTTAAGGATGTGACACTGCCGCCAATGCCCAATGTTTCGCGCTTGAGGGCATCGGTCAGGTTGCCAGCGGCATCCTCGACCTGATCGCGGCGGTCTCTTATAGGCATCCGCGACACCCTCTAGAACCTGGCGAAAAGCAGGCATCCCCTGGCGCGGTTCGCGCGGATAATAGGTTCCGCCGTAAAGGCTTACCCTCCGGCGTGAGGAATACTGTCATAGGCCAGCCCCTTGCCCATGACCGGAGAGCGCCTGTACCGCCTGCATATAAATATCATCCACATCGGGGCGTTCTTCACGATCCACCTTGATGCTGACGAACAACTCGTTCATCATATTGGCGGTGGGCGTATGCTCGAAACTCTCATGTGCCATAACGTGACACCAGTGACACGCGCTGTAACCGATGCTGAGGAGAATCGGTTTTATCCTCGGCTTTCGCCTTCTGAAAGGCTTCATCACCCCAGGGATACCAATTCACCGGATTGTC